>JAVEVM010000231.1:0-5909 GCA_034005055.1 Desulforhabdus sp.
ATCGAGACTACAGGATCATCATTAACAGCAATGGAACGCTTTTGAAACCTGCGCTGGCGGATTATTTTGCCCTGTATCGGGAAAGGATTTCGTTCGGCATAAGCCTGGACGGGCCAAAGGAGTTCCATGACAAGTTCCGCCGAAAAGAAGGCGCCTTTGCGCGAGCCATGTCGGCGATCACACTCCTGGGGAAAAAAGGACTGAGCGTAGAAGTCAACTGCACTGTTTTTGACGAAAACTATGGCGTCTGCTTGGAGCTGATAAATCTCTTGAGAGACACTGCCGCCTCCATCCGCTACACGCCTTATGTAGCTCCCTCGGGAGGCGGGCGGGACCTGCAGGAGAAAAATCTCGATGCCGCATCGATACAGGCCATTATCCTTACAGTCTCCCGGTTGCGCCGACAAGGCTATCCGGTATTTGTCAATGCACCCCTGGCCCTGCTCGACCCGAAAGATGCGCTCATCATCGAATGCGGCTGGGGTCAGTCGCTTTGTGGCATTAATGCGTGGGGCGACGTCTGCATGTGCCCGGTGACCAGCGAGCCATCACTCATCGCCGGCAACATCCGTGCACATTCGCTTGAATCCATCTGGACCAATGCCACTCTGTTTCGCCAGTTGAGGAATGTGAGTGTCGAGGATATCGAAGGCGTCTGCTCGATTTGCGTGATAAGGCAGTACTGCCGGGGAGGATGTCGTCTCAATGGATACCTCCTGACCGGCCGATTGACCGCACCCAATATCATCTGCCAAAAGCTCTACGATGCGGGGTATTTTCCGGCGTACGCCGTCGAACAGCCGACCAGAGTGGCCATGTCCGGCTGATTGCCGACTGCGAAAGAAAGCCTTTATTGATGTGCTTCCCCTTTCCCGGCCGAAAAACAGGCTCCACGGGGTGGAAGGGTTATTACCTCTGCCCCGGTGAGATTTCCACACCCCTTGTGCTTCCGTCCCACATGCACATGAACGTGTGCTTTTTGCCCAAATCCATGTGCATGTGCGGCTTTGATTTTATTAAACGCGGGTAATCAGGTCTGGAAGTTGTTCTGGTTCAGGTGGCGGGCGGCTGTCCGCATCAGAACGCACCAATGCATGATATGGCACCCGCCACGAGCCCAACTGTTATGATCCGGCGGTTGCCCCGAAGGGCAACCGTCCGTTCGATCATTTCCAGTCGCGCATTCCCTTATGGTGTCCGCCTTTGCCGCTGCCGTGACTCTTCCATCCCTGGCTTGAAGCTACAAGCGCGGCCGCTTTTACTTTTTGCTCAGGGGTAAGCAGTTCACGGCGCTCCAGTTTATACTGGATGGCCTTTTCCTTGATCTGAGTGCGAAGCTCATTGATTTCTCTGAACTTGACCATGATCGCTGCCTCGTCCGGATCGGCTACGGCCCAGAGCTGCTTCATTTCCTGTTTTTTGCTGATCAGCTCGTCCCGCAATGGCGCTATCGATGTTTTAAAGGCATCCCGCTTGGCCTGCATTTGAGTCTTCTGTTCCTCGGTCAAGCCAAGCTCGGCCGCATACCAATCCATTCCGCGCTTGCCATCTCCTTTGCCGTGACGGGCAAAAGCCTGTCCACTTACCAAAAGCAGCATCATGGCTGTAATTACCACTAAAAGCTTTTTCATCTTTAATGCCTCCCGTTTGGTTGAGTTGGTAACCTGTTGTGGCATAGATAGAGCAGCAAGCGTGCCAGAAATGGCAGGTTCTATCTGATACATAGTAACACGCTGATATTTTTATGAATAATGTATATTTTCAGGCTTCTAAAATATGCTGATGAGCTCTCTCGCTTCGGGCAAAAAATGTCGAACGGCATCGCTCGAGCGCGTTCGTTTAGATGAATTTCTTTAAATCTCGGTTGCTTACTGGAAACGACAAACTTCATGAAAAAACCGACAAAAACGTCGAGTTTGAGGAGCCTTTGCAGATTCGGAATTCTAGTCGGCAAAGCTTCCCATCTGTTATAAAAGGACGAATGACAACGGCCTGTCCTTGCGGCGACCGACAAGGTGATTAGACAAATGAACAGCCCAAAAGAAAAGACAGTCAGCAGTTCTCAGATTCACGCCAGACAACGCTTCGGTCTTCCCCTTGCGGTTGTTCTGATTTCGCTGCTGATTGCTCTTCTATTTTTCGTCAACGGCATGGTCAATCTGGACAAAACGGAGCAACTGCTGATCGATAGTCTCAAAGAGAAAGCTCTGTTCGTCATCGAGCTTCTCGAAAGAGATGCCGAGACCAGATATCTGCAACCGTTGTTGTTTGAAGGCGGCAGCTCCGCTACGGACACCCTTCTGCCTGACGAGGAAGACGCTTTAGGCGTGCAGGAAGCCATAGCGACGGATCTGGTCGAATTGGCTTACAGCATTGGCAGACTGGAGAGCGGCCAGACACTCACCCAAGAGCTGATAGAAAGAGTGGCTCTGGCGGAAGGAGTGGAATCCATTGCCCTGATCGATAAGAAGGGAGGAGTGAAATATCAGAGCGGGCCGGTCTCCTCCGGCATCGTAATGCACGCGAAGCCTGTTGCAGATGGGCGCAGAACGGTCATGATTCACCTGGGCAGGATCGATAGTCCCGATACAACGGGGTTTGTTATTGTTGCCAATCAGAACGGCGACGGTGCTGTGCTGCTTACCCTCGATGTTTCCGGTCTTCGCTATCGGGCATTTCGAGCCGCTCTGCAGAAGGCCGCCGATTCGTTCGATTGGGGGGAGGACATTATCTATCTTTCAGTAAGAGACCCGCGCGGCCGCATGCTTGCCCAGTCAGGCCGGCTGCCGGATGAGATCCAGCTGACTGATTGGCCCGCTGTAGAACGACTTGAAAAGGCAAATCCAGTGAGCCACCAGATGAATGTCGCAGGTGCCCAGGTTTTGGAGCTGTTCTACCCCTTTAAGGCGCCGCCGGAAGCTGGAGCCAACGGGACCGCACGAATTGGCATCAACCTGGAAAAAACCGCGCAAATGCTTAATCGGAACAAGTCGTATGTGGTGCTCTGGACCAGCGCGACGATAGCTCTGGGGCTTATAGCGATGGGTCTTCTCTATGGACTTCAGCAGCGCAACTATGCCAGGCTGCACAAGATGCGAGAACGACTGCATCAAGCCGATAGACTGGCGGCAATGGGAAAGCTCGGGGCAGGTGTCGCCCATGAGATCAGAAACCCGCTCAACGCCATCGGCCTGGCCGTTCAGAAGCTTGCGCGCATGCATGATTCAGCGGCAATCGAGCCGGGACAGGAATTCGAGCGTATGATTGAAGTCATTCGGAGCGAGATCCTGCGGCTGGATGCCATCATCAGGGAATTCCTCGATGTGACTCGAAGCGGTCGGCTGAACCGAACCCGAAGCTCCCTTATCGAGCTTCTGAAAAAGATCGAAACCCTTATCGCCGAAGAGGCACGCGAAAGGGGTGTTCAAATCGAGCTTCGATACGAGGAATCTCTTCCGACTATGTATATGGATGCGGCAAAAATAGAGCAGGCGCTTCTGAATTTGATCAAGAACTCGATGGAAGCCATTGCACAACGAGGTACAATTTCCATAACGGCAGGAGCTATCGGCAGGAACCGGGTCGCTGTTCGATTAGAGGACAGCGGCGCGGGGATATTGCCTGAATACCTCGATCGCATATTCGATCCCTACTTCACATCCAAGGAAAATGGGGTCGGGCTCGGACTTCCCATTGCCCATGAGATCATCAGGGCCCATGGAGGCGAAATGAGAGTTAGAAGCCGGCCTGGTGAGGGTTCCGTGTTTGACATTCTGCTGCCGATGGACAATAGGCAGGAGTAAGGAGAACAATTGAAAGGACTGGAAATTTTAGTTGTCGAGGACGAAGCATTTCAGCGAGAGATGCTCCGGGAATTCCTCTCTACGGAAGGGCACCGGGTAGAGACGGCAGAGGGAGGCAAAGATGCCCTTGATCTCATCGAGAACCGTTATTTCGATCTAATCCTTTTGGACTTGAGGATGCCCGACATGGACGGTCTGGAGACACTTCGCGAGATCAAGAAAGACAATCCCGAAATGGATACCCTTATCGTTACCGCTTTCGGCACCATTGAGACGGCCGTTGAGGCCATGAAGGCAGGAGCCAGGGACTACATCACCAAGCCGATTGATATCGAAGAGCTCTCGCTCTTAATTCGTCGTATCGCCGATCACCGCACGTTGGTAAAGGAAAATGAGATCCTTCGCCAAGCGCTCAAATCAAAAGGGGTAAAAGGTGACGATGTGATTCTTCATAAGAGCGGCGAGATGGCCGAGCTGATTAATTTGGCTGGCAGGATTGCGCCAAGCAGCACCTCGGTTTTGCTGCAGGGAGAAACGGGAACCGGCAAAGAACTTTTCGCCAAATTGATCCATAGTCTCAGCCCGAAAGCCGAGGGCCCCCTCATTGCGGTCAATTGTGCAGCCATTCCCGAGCCACTCCTGGAAAGCGAGCTCTTCGGCCACGAGAAAGGGGCCTTTACTGGAGCCGTTCAGCGTCGAATTGGGCGGTTCGAACAAGCGGACGGTGGGACTCTTTTTCTCGATGAAATTGGGGAGCTGACCATGCCGGTGCAGTCCAAACTGCTCCGATTCTTACAGGAGCGGGAATTTCAAAGACTGGGCGGAAACAAAACGCTGCATGCGGATGTTCGAATTATAAGCGCCACCCATCAGGAACTGGAAGCCAAAGTCTCAGAAGGCTCATTTCGAGAAGACCTTTTCTACAGAATCAATGTAATCACCATGAAAATTCCACCACTCAGAGAGCGGCGGGTAGACATTCCGCTGCTGGCCGAGCATTTCATCCAGCGATTTGCGGAGCAGAACAGAAAGCAGATCGAGGGGATGAGCCGAGAAGCCAGAGATCTGCTGATCCGCTATGATTACCCGGGAAATGTGCGTGAACTGGAGAACATCATTGAAAGAGCTGTTGTAATCTGCCGCGGCTCCATTCTGGTGGCGGAGGATTTTCCGTTTCGACAGCCGACAAACGAAAAAGCCACGGATGCTCAGTATGCCAAAGGCAAGCTGCAGGATGCGGTGGAGGCTCTGGAGCGCAGGCTTATTCGGATCGCTTTGGAAGAGGCGGGACAAAATCAGACCCGGGCAGCGAAATCATTGGGGCTCAGTGAAAGGATGCTCCGCTACAAGCTTAAGAAATATCGATTCAAATAGGAAAGATCGTTGATAACTCAGATTCCGTGCTTATTAAGTGATTATGGGTTATCGGCCATATGATGGGGATTCTTTCGATAGCATGCACATAGAAGGTTACCGGACTTCCAAACAGCCTTCCGGAACACCTCTCTAAATGGTTTCAAAAAGCAATTAAGAATCTAAATAGCGACCGACAATCTATTCCGGCAAAACGCAAGAGGCCGGTTAGCCACGGTTATTGTTTCGGGATAAGCGGTAATCTTCCATTGCTTCGGGGAGGAGAACACCATGAACATGTACACCAGATTCGGTGCCATGATTGTGACTTCGACGGTCGTTATGCTGGGCCTTATGTATTTGAACACATACCAACTGGACCACGTATTTTTCAGTGAAACCCGGACCTATATGGCGATCGTCATGGGAGCGAGCATGGCTGTCGTCATGTTGATCTTCATGCTGCCGATGCTCACCAACAGGCGGATGAATATCGCCATTTTTGTCGGCAGCGCTATTCTCTTTTCTCTAGCGCTCTGGCTCGTCCGCAGCCAGGCGACCGTCGAGGATGTCTCCTATATGAGGGCAATGATTCCGCATCATTCAATTGCTATCCTGACCAGTGAGCGCGCTCATATCAACGATCCACGGGTTCGCCGGCTTGCCGACCAAATCATTGAATCGCAACGCAAAGAAATCGAAGAGATGAAGGTTTTGATCAAAGACCTGGCGAAGATGCAGTAGGCACCCCTG
>JAVEVM010000232.1:0-5902 GCA_034005055.1 Desulforhabdus sp.
AATAGAGCGGGCCGGCTCCAAGGCCGGCAACAAAGGTTGGGAAGCTGCATTGGCTGCCGTCGAGATGGCTAACCTGATCAAGCAAATACCATCCTGATTGAATGTGCTTCAACGTTTGATTTTTTCTATCTAATTTTGGCTTCATTGCCTCATTGTCACCGCTTTTTTCTCGCCTTGGGTGGCCAAGATTGCCATCAATTGCGTTTTGAATAGTGAGTAATTACGAATATGGGCCAACGTAGGCGTTCTCGAGAGATTGCGTTGCAAGTTCTCTATCAGATGGAAGTGATCGGAGCTCCTCCTGATGAGGCGCTCCGAATTTATTATGAGTATTTCCAGAGCCCGTCGGAGCTTCGCCCTTTTTGCGAAGAACTGGTGCGAGGAGTCTATTTGCATAGACAAGAAATAGATCGCGTGATTGCTTCCGCTTCGGAGCATTGGCGACTGGAGCGGATGTCCATTGTGGACCGCAACATTTTGCGCCTAGCCCTTTATGAAATGCTTTACTGCAGGTCCATCCCCCCCACGGTTTCCATAAATGAAGCCATAGACCTGGGCAAACTGTATGGGAGCAGCGAATCGGGCTCGTTTATCAATGGGATCTTGGATCATGTCCTGCCTGAGCTGAGCAAGCACCGCCAACCAGAGGGAAAAGAGAACGTTACCTGATTGGGGCTCAGGTTTTTCATTTATCCAGGAATGCCCATGCCCGGGTGTTGTCAAGCATGTAATGCTCGAGATTGTCAAGCAGGCAGCAGGAGCAAAGGGCGATAAGGCGGCCGCCTGCTACTTCCCTGACCAGGTACAGCTCTTGATTGTTTTCCAGGCAGAGACAGCAGCCACCGTTTTCTGATCGCACAACGTCATATTTGCAGTCCATATTCTGGCACTCTGCTATTTAGATTGATCTATAAAGCCGTCAAATTTTAATTCACAACAGCTGTAATTTCAAGCAACTGAACTTCTTTCAAAGTTCCCCACTGCTCATTGAATGTCAACGGGTACGGAACCATTCGACATAATCCCCTTGTTCCCATGCTCCTGCGTGGGAACGTTCTCGGGGTGCTTCTATTCTTCCATCCCATGGTCGACCGCTTCTGGAAAGTGCGTTTTTCATCTTCTTTTTCGTGTTCGGGAGCTTGTGCAGATCATCCACCTGAACTTAAAATTAATAATAATTCTTCAAAATATGGGAGAAAAGGCTGCGGGCAAAGCGTTATAGTGTGAGGTGTGAGCGAAAGAGGAGATGGATGTGTCCATAACCCTTTATGGCCGATCAAGCATGCATAAAAGCGCTCTGATATGTATTTTCTGTCTGGCTCTTATCGCTGGACTTGCAGTCGTTCCGTTAGCAGGAGTCAAGGCCGATTCGGCACCACACGTTCGTCTGGTGACGCCAGATCCGAGAGGCGGGATAGCTTACCGGCTGGTGTATTATGTCGACGTCCATCTCGATACCTACTGGCGATTTAAAACCGATTTCGAAGGCGCGTTCTTGTCCACTAACAAATACATCACGCAGCATCGATTCATCCGCAATGAGGGCCACTCTGTGCTCACCGAAAATAAGTATTCCATCGGTCCCGATGCGACCTACAGATGGCTGACCAAAATTCTCGATCAGCAGCATCGTCTCGAATTCTGGTTGTTGAATCCTCAGGAATGCGGGCAAAGATTTCATTACGGATACATTCAGGCAGAGCCGGCAGGTCTCAGCACTAAAGTAACGCAGGTTGCTTACCTCGATTTTTTCGGAGTCTCATTCTGGGCCCGCTTTCCATGGGCGGGCGGCATGAAAGACTTTCTGCGTTGGACGGCCCGCTGGGAGCAGCAGACTGCTCTAAGTCTGGAGTGGGAGTATGGGACAAACCACAAATAGAGCCTTTGCGTACTTTTGTGTTATGGTGGCGTTGCTTGCGCTGGCTTTCACGATCGGTTGTGCACATATGCCTCGATTGACGAAGTCGGTACATGCCGGGAAAACGGGACCGCTCGGAGCTTGTGCCGACTTTTTCGCTTCACTCGACAACGCCGTCGAAAAGAGCGGCGTCAGAGACGCCGGAGCTTTTAGAGTCAAGGACTATCCTTATTTGCGAGTAAATCGGCTGTTGTCGTCTTTCAGCCATGAGGCGGACGATTATGCGAAATTCGAGACATGGCTGGACCGACTTCAGGAACTGGATCGCCTGGGACGCTTCTATGAAATAGAAAACCTGGTGCCCGGGCAGTGTGCCGAGCTGCAACTGCAGGCCAATTGCAGCGACCTGTATAAGAAGGTCGTCCAATGTGGCGACCTGCTACGCTCCAAGGACTTCGAAGCCGGTCAAGCGCGTGCCCGTCTGAGACAGGCTGCCAAGGCCCCGCACGAGTACAGCTTGCTGGGGCGTATTGCCGGTCTCTACCCGTTGCCCAGCCTCTTTATATCCGAAGGTGTCAAAAAATGGCACAAGCGCGCCCGGCAAAGCTTCAGCAATACACCCCCTGACGGCCGTTATCAGATGAGCCGTTATGTTCCCTACAGAGATGACGTTGCCTCGATTCCTTCCGAGCCAATCAACATAAAAGTCGACGCCCTGGGTATTCCCGTTCTTTCGGAGGAATTACAGGACGCTCTGTTCTACCTGTATGCCCCCATTTGGGAATTGGAAACGAAGGCCAGCTATGACTGCATCGGAACCCCCGAATGGAGAAAAGACGGCCGGTCTTTGCAGGTAAATACAAGCCGACCCACCACCTTCAGGCTTCTTTCGTATGCACGCTTCGACGGCCGAGTATTGCCCCAGCTCAACTACATCATATGGTTTCCAGCCCGCCCGAAGGAAAGCGCTGTTGACTTGATAGGAGGCTTCATGGACGGGATTAACTATCGAGTGACCCTCGATTTAGACAGTCGGCCGCTACTGTTTGAAACTGTGCACAATTGCGGCTGTTATCACAAATACTTTCCTACCCGAAGACTTAGTCAGCGCGCGCTTCCCGAATGCATCGAGGCGCCTCTCGTACTACAATCCCCCAAGCTGGATCCGGTATTCGAGCTATTGGTGATTTCCATGGAAAGCGGGACGCATTACGTGCAACATCTGTATACCGTCCCCCGTCATCGGCAAGGTGATGGTGAGTTTTACAGTTTAAGAGACTACAATGGCTTGCGCAGCCTGTCGATTCATGAAGGCGGAAGGCGGGGCATGTTTGGCGAAAATGGAATTGTGCCGGGTACGGAACGATTGGAGCGGTTTATCTTTTGGCCGACGGGGGTTCCCGAGGCTGGCGCCATGCGCCAGTGGGGACGCCATGCAGTGGCCTTTATGGGCAGGCGGCATTTTGACGATCCTCACCTGATTCAAGAACTGTTTGTGCGTGCCAATCCTATCGGAACGGCCCGTTTCTAGAGCAAGTTTGCGAAAGATCTACGCAATATCAGCGCTGCATTGCGTTGTGCGTGACACTGGCTCTCGCTTTCAGCTGGAGCAGACCCGGACTCTTATGAAAATAGAGATGAGGAGACTCGACTCCCAACTTGATAAAATACTTTTCGATTTCATCAAACAGGACCGGCTTGACGGGCCAGGTAAACTCCTCCTCCTGTTTCTGGAGGCTTTTTAGGATGGAATCTGCTTCCGGATGCTCGGCAAACACCTTCTTCTTGGCCGGATCGCAGAAAAATGTGGCACAGGAAATAGGACGAACACGCCACATACAACCTGTATTTCCCAAAAAGACGCACTTGCCCGAGGTATTGGGCCGTTCAAGAATCCTCATGAGCCCCGCAATCTCAGTTTTGTCCGAACTGAGGAAGTTGATAACCTGATCGGCGAAGAACATGATAATGCTTTCAAAGCTGCAGCACGCACTGAGCCCGGTTTCGAAGCAGGATTTGCGGCAGGTGAATTCGAAGTAGTCAGAGTAATAATGATCGAGCGTCCTGCGAAAGTCGAGATAAGCACCGGTTTGTGCTTTAAGCCGAGCTGTTTCATCGGCGGATAGCTTGCCGAAGATTGCATCTATGGCGCGAAAAGTTATGAGCAGGTCCCGGTTGTAATCGCTAAAGCTCATTGGAATAAATTAACTCCCGTTTTTGTGAAGTTAAGAACAGATGCCCTGCATTTTAAAATATCCTGAAAACCCTTCAAAAATATACTCTGTTGGTGTAGGCTATCTTGAGTGTTTCTGCTCCGGCCGGCACTTGAATGGTCCTGGATGGCTGCTCGATAAAGCCTGACGGTAGAACAAAACCTGACGGAATTAGATTTATGTTCGTCTTCTGAAGCAACTCCCCCATTGCACGGAGAGGAACGGTGGATTATGGCAAATATCTTGGTTGTCTTTGTAACCGTTGGTGATGGAGACGAGGCTTTCCGGATCGGTCGATCATTGGTTGAAGAGAAGCTTGTCGCCTGTGTCAACATGATTCCTCAGATTCGCTCTATCTACTGGTGGAAAGGCGAGGTCTGCGACGACCAGGAGGTATTACTGGTCATGAAGACTCCCTCGTACATGTTTGACTCCCTGCAAAGCCGCATACGCGAGCTGCACAGCTACGAATTACCGGAAATTATCGCTTTGCCTGTCGACAGAGGACTTCCGGAGTATCTCGACTGGGTGGTCGAAAATACTATTCAGGGCTAATAAGTAAGAAAATAGATCAGTTTTCCTACCTCTTGCCGGGGTCAAGATCGGCAAGGCGTACGCTGACCGAAGCTGCGTGGGCTCCCAGGCCCTCCAATTCCGCCAGTCGAACGATGGAATCCGCATCCCTTGTGAGAGCTGCCCTGGAATATGAAACAACGCTGGTTCGCTTGAGAAAGTTTTCCACACCAAGAGCTGATGCGAACCGGGCTGTTCCTGCAGTAGGCAGTACGTGATTGGGCCCGGCAAAGTAGTCTCCGACCGCTTCGGGGGTATAGTTGCCGATGAAGATTGCCCCCGCATGTTTGATCTTACCCAGATATGGCCATGGGTCCTGAATTTGCAACTCCAGATGCTCCGGTGCAATCCGGTTCGCTAAAACTGCTCCCTTCTCCAGATCCTCGACCAGGAATACCGCGCCGTATTGATCCAGTGATTCTCTTGCCGTATCTTTTCTGGCAAGATTCTGTAATTGTCGCTGCAGACTTTGCTTTACCTTTTCAGCCAGCTGGTCGTCGGTGGTAATCAAGACGGCACTCGCCATAGAGTCGTGTTCCGCCTGGCTGAGCAGATCGGCAGCCACGAAATCAGGGTGGGCCGTGTGGTCGGCAATGACCAAAATTTCACTCGGACCTGCCAGCAAATCGATGCCGACCAGGCCGGCAACGATCTTCTTTGCCAAAACGACATAAATATTGCCCGGCCCGACAATTACATCCACTCGTGGCACACTGTCCGTCCCAAAGGCTAAAGCGGCGATAGCCCAGGCGCTGCCGACTTTGTGTATGCGGTTTATACCTACTTCACGGGCTGCCACCAGCAGATAAGGATTGATGGTTCCATCCTGTCTCGGGGGCGTTACCATGGCGATATCTTCCACGCCGGCAAGCACTGCCGGCACCCCGTTCATCAAGATGGAGGAAATAAGAGGGGTTTCTCCGCCTTTGCCGCCGGGAATATATAATCCCGCCGAATCCACCGGTCTCACCATCTGACCCAAAAAAGTGCCGTCGGCGCTTGTGGAAAAATAGGAATGGCGCAACTGCTTTTGGTGAAAAGATTTGATGTTGTTTACGGCTGTTCGCAGGATGTCGAAGAATCCGGTATCAACGGCATCGTATGCTGATTGGAGCTCGCTCTCCCCCGCAGTCAATTGTTCCAGGTCGAAATCTGGAGCGTCAAAACGTCTGGTGTAATCTATCAACGCCTGATCTCCATCGCGTTTGACGTGCTCCAGCATATCCAATACTCTTTTTTCGAGAGACGGATCAGCGCC
>JAVEVM010000233.1:0-5895 GCA_034005055.1 Desulforhabdus sp.
TGCTCGGCCCCAGCATAACTTTTTTAGCCATTGTCGAGCAGCAGCTCAATATCTCGGCCAGCGTGCCGTTGGCAAGAGTGGTGGCGGATATGGCCACCAAGTCTGCTAAGGGAAGAATGTGGGGTGCCTCTTCGGCCTTTATGTCTCCCGGTCTTGGGCTCTTTTCCAAAATCCATAAGTGGCTGAACTCATCCGCCAATTCTTCAACAAACGGAAAATGCCCGATTACAGCCACCTTTTTGCCTCTGCCGCAGCGCACTATCAACTCCTGCGCCTTGATGCTCTGCAGTTGGTGCGCGGGCGGAGACGGTAGCATCGAGTTCAAGCTAGCGAGGCCGATGGTCGCCTCCATGGGATCTTCACTCAGAATACTCCGAGCCAGGACCCTGGCCGATCCACGGGCTTGGATTAGCGGCACGTTCTGGATGGGCACAGGATGATGCACTGCCCAAGTGGCGATTCCCATGCGGACACTCTGAACGGCAACGAGATGACCCCGCTCGCCGGCTATGATCTCTTGTACTTGATGATCCGGAACTTGGTCGATCTCTTGGAGAAGCTCCCGGAGAAGCTCTGCTTGCTTCATAATTTTTCAATGCGCACAGCGCAAGCCTTGTATTCCGCGGTCTTGCTGGCCGGATCGAAAACCGGATTGGTCAGCCAGTTGGCGCAACCTTCGCGGAAGTGGAAAGCCATCCAAACCAGACCCGGGGGGACCTGGGGAGTGATTTTTGCGGTCACCTCAACCGCGCCGCGCCGGGATTTCACCCGGATGCGCTCGCCTTGTTGGACGCCGAGCCGCTCGGCATCGGCAGCCGAGATATCGGCCGTTTCCTCGGGCAGGAGAGTATTCAGCCCTTCGCAACGGCCCGTTTGGGTGCGTGTGTGGTAATGATACAGCCTGCGACCCGTGCTGAGCACCAACGGATATTCCGCATCAGGTGTTTCGGCGGGAGGCGTCCATTCGATTGCGTGAAAACGTCCAAGACCACAGGTGAAGCAGCCGTCTTTGTGCAAATAAGTCGTGCCGGGGTGATCCTCGTTAGGCACGGGCCATTGGAGACCGTCCCGTTCGAGGCGCTCATACTTGATGCCGACCAACTGCGGGGCCACCACGCTTACTTCGTTGTCCCAGATTTCCTGGGCGCTGTTGGAAGCCCATTCATGTCCCAAGCGCTTAGCCAATTCTTTGAAAATCCACCAGTTGGGCATCGCCATGCCTGGTGCCTCGCTTGCCGTGCGCACTCGGTTAACGCGCCGCTCGCTGCTTGCGAAGGTGCCGTCGTTTTCGCTCCATGCCGCGGCCGGCAGTATAACATGGGCGAAGCGGGTTGTCTCGGTTGGAAAAATGTCCTGGCACACCAGGAGCTCGGCCGATTGAAGGCAATGCTCCACGTGCCGGATATCGGGCTCAGTGTTGGCAAGGTTTTCACCGAACACATAGAATGCCTTGACCTTGCCGTCCACCAGCCCATCCATCATGGCGGGTATGGTCAGACCCGGTTTGGGGGATAACTTCACTCCCCAGAATTTCTCGAATTTTGCCTGGTTACCGGGATCGTCAATTTTCTGATAGCCGGGAAAGACGTTGGGCAGCGCCCCCATGTCGCAAGCGCCCTGCACGTTGTTTTGTCCGCGCAAGGGATTGACGCCGCCGCACTCAAAACCGACGTTGCCGAGCAGCATCTGCAGATTGGCGCAGCTGAGGACGTTGTTGACGCCGCAAGTGTGCTCGGTGATGCCCAGTGTATAGATAAGCATGGCCGGCTTGATGGAGGCGAGCTTGCGCGCGACCTCCCGGATGGTTTGCGGGCTGATTCCGGAAATTTCAGCCGCGCGCTCCGGGGGATACTCCCTGACCTTTTCCGCCAGGGTGTCGAACTCCGTCGTACAGCTCGCCACATATTGCTTGTCGTATAAATCCTCTTCGATCAGAACATGCATGATCCCGTTCAGCAGGGCAATGTCCGAGCCCACTTTCAGTGGAACATGCAAATTGGCGTATTCTGCAATACCGCTTCGGCGCGGATCCATTACAATCATCTCGGCGCCGCGGGTGAGCGCCTGCTTAATAAAGGTGGCCGCCACCGGGTGTGCCTCGGTGGTGTTGGAACCGATTACCAGGAAGAGCTTCGCTTTCGCAAAATGATCAAAGGAATTGGTCATTGCCCCGGAACCGAATGCTGCCGCCAGACCGGCGACGGTGGGGGCGTGTCAGGTACGTGCGCAGTGATCGATGTTGTTGGTGCCGATCACCGCGCGAAAGAGCTTTTGCATTTGATAGGAATCTTCATTGATGCTGCGGGCACAGCTCACCCCGGCTATGGCGTCGGGACCGTCGCGCCGGATGATCTCCTTGAATCTGTCTGCCACCAGATCGAGAGCCTCATCCCAGGAGGCTTCGCGAAATCCTCCGTTTTCCCTGATCAGCGGGGTTTTGAGCCGCTCCTCGGAGTAGATGAATTCATAGCCGAAACGGCCCTTGACGCACAGTCTGCCCTGGTTTGGCTGCGCCCCTTCGACACCGGTGACCTTGATGATCCTGCCGTCTTTGACGTGCAGCCACTGCTGGCAGCCAACTCCGCAGTAAGGACAGGTGGTGCGGATTTTTTTAACTTCCCAGGGCCGGGAGAGGCCGAAAGCCTTCTTCTCGAAAAGCGCCCCTACCGGGCAGGCCTGAACGCATTCTCCGCAATGGACGCAACGGTCGTAATCGGCATCGGGGTAGGGGGCGGGCTGGGATTCTTGCACTTCCGTACGCTCCAGAGGAGAGATCGCCAAGTTCACCTGAACCTCATTGCAGGCCTTGACGCAGCGGCCGCACCGAATGCAGCGCGAAAAATCGCGAACGAACATCGGGTGGGTGTCATCCACCGGGAAATCCATCTTTTGCGGAGTATAGCCATTGAGCTTGATGCCGTAGGCGATGGCGAGGTCTTGCAGCTTACATGCCCCATAGGCGGGGCAGAGGGTGTCATGCCAGGGTCTTTTGATCGTATCAACCTGGAAATCGGTCCAATGGCTGACGTCGAAATCGCTCACCAGGCAGTTGTGCTGCCCGGACAGGAGCAGCTTCTCCAGGGCGGCCGTTCTGGCCTCATGCACTCTTTTGGTGTCTGTGCGGACCTCCATGTCGTGCTCGACCGGAGTGGTGCAGGCCGGCTGCAGTTCTCCCATGCCTTTCACTTCGACCACGCATACGCCACATACCGCCGTCGGGCCGGTTCCCGGCAGATGGCACAGGGTTGGAATGTGGACCTGATGGGCTGAGGCCGCCTCCAGGATAGTCTGACCGGGTTCGAACAAAACCCGTGCTCCATTGAGTTTGAATGTGCTCTCCATCGTTTACGCTCTCTCTGAAAAAGTCCCAAGCACCCTTTTAAGGGAAACGTCACCGATATATGTCAATAATGATATATATCAGTTTTGGCATAATACCTGAGACAGTCTTCCTGTCAAGCGATTTTACTCGCAGGAGTAGCGCAAATCCTTTGCTCTCCTTTCCTCGCTGGGGCGCGGTGACAAAAAAAATTCTCGGTTCTCTTGGCAGATTGAGCGGTTGCCTGATTCAGGCTTAGCGCCAAAGGTCGGATAAGCTGATTTCTATTTCAATGAAAGGAACAGCTCGTACTTTAGCTTCCCCTGCATGAAGACCGGCAACTGTCCATTCACCTTCCTTTAACCGGAAAACCTCCAGCGTCTTGTCAATCGGATCAATCAGCCAGAGGAAAGAAACTCCAAATTGAGCATAGATGGGCATTTTTTCCATACGGTCTCGTCGCCGGGTACCGGGCGAAAGAATTTCGCAAATCCAATCCGGAGCAACCGATATCCAATTATGAGGTTCTTCATCGGGGTATCTATCTTCTCTCCAACCCGCCAAATCGGGAACCAAAATATGTTCTCCCAGCCCGACTTCCGGTTCAACTAGAATGATCCATCCACCAGGTCCTCCTTCTCCGAATTGATACGGTGATCCTATTTTTTTATCCAGTGCTGATGTTGTGTAAATATGTGTTCTTGACGGCCTCGGAGTTACAACCAATTCGCCATTGATGATTTCTCCAGTCGTGTTTTCCGGAATACTCAAGAGCTCCTCATAGGCCGCTTTCCGCGTCGCTGTTTCAGGCATACTTTTCACCTCCTTTCATACTGAGGTACGAACATCGCTTTGTGTTTGTATCACCTTAAGATATTTAAAAATATCATATAATGGCAGATAAAATCCTGTCAAATCGCCGCGACAAAGATTCATCGACCCCGGGATTTGCTTATGAAGCGAGTCTTTCAATCAATCGAAAAGCAGGTTGATCTTGCCCTCGCTTGGTTTCTATGCGTGGCCGAAGGTTCTGAAAAACTCCCAGAAGCTGAACGCGCCAAAAAAAAATCAAAAATTTAGATCGCGGCGCAAGTTTTTTCCGTTTGGATTGTTAAACAGGTTAAGAGCAAAATGTTGCAGCAAAGGAATGCATCACAGGGGCATGCCCCCTACAGCTGCACATTCGATGGGAGTAGGTTTAAATGAAGGTTTGTGAAGCCTTAACTGCGGATTATCGAATAGAAAGAGGTGGATACTATGTCACCGGCTGACCAGCCTACAAAGCTAGAGAGTGGAAACGTTGCGCACGCAGAAGCTGTCAGTGCGCCGAAAACGAAGAACAGTTACAGCAAGATGGAGTGGGCGGGGGCCTTTGGTGATGTCGGCACCCTGATTCCTTTCGTGGTGGCCTATATCACCATAATAAAGGTCGACCCCCTTGGACTGCTATTCATGTTTGGAATATCTTTGCTGGTTGCCGGATTCTATTACAGGACACCAATTCCGATCCAACCCATGAAGGCCATCGGCGCAGCAGCCATTGCCGGTGGGATAACCCCAGCGGCTCTTTATGGATCGGGCCTTACGACCGGGCTTTTCTGGTTTCTTGCCGGCATAACGGGGGCCGTAAGACCGATCGCGAGACTTGCCACCAAACCGGTTGTGCGCGGCATCATGCTGGGCCTGGGGCTTTCTTTCATGGTGGATGGAATCAACCGCATGAGGACGGCACCCGTTCTGGCCGGCATTGCCCTCGTTGTCACCTACCTACTTCTAACCAACCCCAAAATCCCGGCCATGTTCATGCTCCTGATCATCGGCGTTGTCTCTGCGGTGATCATGGACCCTCAACTGATCTCGGAGCTGGCCAAGATCCATATCGGCTTCAGATTGCCGGTTTTCAGCCTTCATATGATCACCTGGAACGACGTCGTTATGGGAACTCTCCTCTTCACTATTCCCCAGATTCCCCTTACCCTGGGGAACGCGGTTATTGCCATCACCGCGGAAAATAATACGCTCTTTCCCGACAGGCAGGTGACGGAAAAGAAAATCGCTGTTTCCCAGGGCATCATGAACCTGGTCTCGCCTTTCTTTGGTGGGATTCCCATGTGCCATGGGGCCGGCGGCATGGCCGGCCATGTGCGCTTCGGGGCCAGGACAGGCGGAGCCCTAGTCATACTTGGCGTCATTTTGATCGTTATCGGCCTATTCTTCAGTGAATCGGTGTCGATCATTTTCAAAATATTCCCGAACGCGATTCTGGGTGTAATCCTGTTTTTCGCGGGATCAGAGCTGGCCATCGTGGTGAAGGACATCGGAGACAAAAAATCCGACTTTTATGTAATGCTGATCGTCGCCGCTTTTGCCATGTGGAACATGGGTGTGGCCTTCCTCGTTGGGATCGTTATGGACAACTCATTGAGACGAGGATGGGTGAAAATTTGAGCTACGGGAAGCGGGATGAAACGGAGTAAGGATTCGAGGGCAGAGGGAGGAAGAAAGTGAGATGCGAAAAAGTCCGGACCAAGCTGTCCGCGTACATGGATAGGGAAGTCGATGCTGATCTTCATCAA
>JAVEVM010000234.1:0-5895 GCA_034005055.1 Desulforhabdus sp.
TAGTCCGTCAAGGATTCCAGTTCAGCGCTCAGAGAAGTCATGTAATGCTGGAATAAAGCACGGATCGAGAGCATTCCGATAATCTTGCCCTCTTCTGCAACCGGCAAGTGCCGGATGTCCGTTTGGATCATCAAGGACAGGGTCTTGTCGACCGGATCGTCAGGTGCGGCAACAATCAGCTTGTCGGTCATGGCTTGCTGAATGTTGACTTCAGAGATTGCCTTTTCGCCGTGCTTGAGATGGCACCGCATCACATCCCGTTCGGTAAAGATTCCAAGCGGATGGCCTCCCCGGGCAACGATCAGGGCACTCGTATTTTCCCCGGCCATGAAGTTGATCGCCTCCAGAACGCTGAAGTCGCCCGGTACGGTATGCACCGTCATCCCTTTTTCCTGGAGCAAATCCTTAACTCGCATGGAGACCTCAGCCCTCGTCAACGATCCGTCGGTGCCGCTTCTATTCTCCCAAAGGGCGCAGACAATCCTGAGGGAACCGGTGCGTACCCTTTTCGTCGAGACTCACTTCGATCAGAGCATCCGGGTCATTCTTGGAAATGTCCGGATCGGTAATGATGCCGTGCAGGCCGATGTACTCGTTCATGTATTCCTGCCAGCTCTCATCCTCCGACTGCCTGTAGACCTCTACTTTTTGCCCTCTGCGGAAGCTCATACCCCAATCCTCCAATCCCTTGTGGATAGCCTTTGCCGATGCTTCTATTTGGCCTCGTCCTTAGCGGAAGACGGCGGTGAAATTTCGGAGTGTCGTTCTGCGGCAAATTTTCTGGCGCAGACAACACACAGAGGCGAATCTTTAGCGACGGGACCGATCGTTTTGATTCTCTTGGTGATATAGTCGTGATACCTTTCCGGTCCGATCGGCACGCCGCATTTGCAGCAATATTCCAGCTTCAAGCGATTCAACACCGTACCGCACAGGGAGAGGCGTCGTTCTCCGTCCCTGTCTTCTATAACCATGGCTTCATTGGGACAATTGGCCGCGCAGGCCCCGCAGGCGATGCACAGCTCCGCCGTGGTGCGCAGATCCGTCGGAACGGGATGGTCAAAATCCAAGTAACCGAGCTTCAGTGCATCCACACCCATCTTATCCCGACAAATCTCAACACACAGCCCGCAGCGTCTGCAGATATCGCATCGCAGGCAGCGACGGGCCTCTTCTCTAACGGCGTTTTCAGAATATCCCAGTTCAACCTGCTGAAAGGTGATGCGCCTGCGATCAGTATTGAGGTGCGGCATCTGCGGTCTCGTTAAGCTCATTTTGGTCGATGCCGGCAGCTCTATGCACTCAAGGCGGCGGCGGCGAACAGGCACCGGCGGCATTTTGGGCTGCGGAATTCCGCGCAGGTACCGGTCTATGGCATCAGCGGCTTTTTTGCCGCCCCCGATCGCTTCCACCACCGTGGCCGGTCCGGTTACGACGTCTCCGGCCGCAAACACACCCTCCACAGAGGTTTCCATGGTAACGGTGTTGGCGGTGATGGTGTTGCGTCTGGTCCATCTGAGCTCTTTGAGATCGGTCAGCCCTTCATTGTTTACCGTCTGACCGATTGCGGAAATAATCGCATCAACGTTAAGAAAATGGTCGCTCCCCTCGATCGGAACCGGGCGGCGTCTACCCTTCTCATCAGGCTGTCCCAGTTCGGCTCGCAGACAATGAAGCGCTGTAATGTTGCCGTCGTTTCCCTTTATTTCAACAGGTACCGTCAGAAAAACCATGTTGACGCCTTCTTCTTCGGCCTGATGGACTTCTTCTTCGTGGGCGGGCATTTCGGCACGAGTTCTGCGATAGACGATGGAAACCGATTCACATCCCAGCCTGATGCAAGTTCGTGCGGCATCGATGGCGACATTGCCGCCCCCGATGACAGCAACCCGTTTGCCGGGCATATGCCTTTCCCCCAGAGAAACGCGGCGCAAAAAGTCGATTGCATTGATCACCCCGGGGTAATCGTCTTCGCCCGGAACCATCATTTTGTAAGCGTCGTGAGCCCCGACTGCGACCAGAAACGCTTCAAAGCCTTCTTCTTTGAGCTGCTCGAAGGTAACGTCCTTGCCGAGGCGAGTGTTATAGCGAAACTCGACCCCCAAATCTTCAATGGTCCCTGCTTCCCGATCGATCACTTCACGCGGCAGCCGATAGCGGGGAATGCCGACCATCATCATCCCGCCCGGTACCGGCAGAGCCTCGATTATGGTGACCCGATAGCCCTTCAGAGAAAGGTAGTAGGCCGTTGTCATGCCTGCCGGGCCGGCGCCGATAATGCACACTTTGCGGCCATTGTCGAGCGCCTTCGGCGGGTTCTTGTAGCGCATTTCCGACATCGCCCGTTCCGCAGCAAACCCTTTCAGGTACTTGATGGATATGGGGGTATCCATGCGACCCCGTACGCACATGAACTCGCAGGGATTTGTGCAAACCAGGCCGCACACCCACGGGAAAGGATTGTCCTCCCGTATCAGCTCAACGGCTTCGGCATCGCGGCCCAGCCCGATCAGGGTCACATAGCTGGGAACGTCGATTCCGGCCGGGCACGCCGTCTGGCATGGCGCCGGCGCCAGTTTAACGCACTCTCCGCTGGGGCAGACATGGGTCTCAATGTGGCTGGCAAAAACTTCTCGATGATCTTGCAGCGCTGTCAATATGGTTTGACCGGTTTCAACGCAGACGGCATCCGGGCCTTCGTCGATGAGCGTCCGGGCGAGGGACTCCATGGCCCCATAGTGCTCCGGCCCCCCTCGGCCCCAGGAAACATCCTCCAAAAGCTTGAGAAGCTCTTCCGCCCTCTGCCGGCAGCGCGGATGTGTGAGTCGCCCGGACGATAATATCTCCATCAATCTCTTGATGGTATTGGTGACCTCACAAAGCGGACTTGACATATATTTACATCCCTTTTTTCTAATCAAAAGCTGCCATGGCTTTGGCATAGCGTTCGCGCCGCACCTGGGGAATCTCTTCGGGTTTTCCGAAGTGCAGGCAATGGGTCGTGCAGATCGTCACACAGGCCGGCTTCAAGCCGGCATCGACCCGATCCTTGCAGTGGTCGCATTTGACCACTTTGCCCGTCTCCGGGTTCCATTGGGGTGCCCCCCAAGGGCAGGCGGACATACACGTCTTGCAGCCCACGCAGAGATTTTCATCCACGAACACGATCCCGTCTTCGGACCGTTTTTGCATGGCCCCAGTGGGGCAGGCCGCCACACACCATGGATTTTCGCAGTGGAAGCAGGGCATAAAAGTATAAGAGGTTTTTGGCAATTTACCCACAAACTTGGGTCCGACGGTGACGATCTGGCATATTTTGGGGCCAACGGGCAGGTTTTTGTTGCTTTTGCAGGCGACCTCACAGCTATGGCAGCCAATGCATTTTTTTGCGTCCTGGAATAAATAGTACTGGCTCATTATTCAATCTCCATATGGCGTTCAGTGTAGTAGTCGGTTAAGCGCATTTCAAAGTGACGAAAGTATCGTGCAAGGCAGGGCTTCCGCCTACTTTGTCGGTTATATTTTCCTGTAAAGCACTGTCCGACACTCCCTTGTTGAAGCACCGGGTCGCGGATTGAGCCTCATGCCCGAAGCCGTGCAACATGAAAACCGTTTCAGGATGAATCATATCGGTCACGTGGGCCTTGATTTTTCCCGCCCCGCAGCTGGACGACACTTCCACCAGCGCACCGTCGCTTATGCCAAGTTCGGCGGCTCTCTTGGAGTTGATCCAGAGAACGTTTTCCGGCACGATTTCACTCAAGTAAGGATTATTTTGAGTCGACACGTGGGTATGAATCGCGCATCGGCCGACGGTCAGTCTGAATTTGTCCGGAGCCGGCAGAGTCTTGGGCTCATAAGCGGGGAACGACTCAAATCCGGCGTTTTCCAGCAAAGAGGAAACCAGTTCGATTTTTCCGGAAGGGGTCTTGAATTTGATGCCGTCTTTGCGGTCCCACATAATTTGCTTGTCCGTATAGGCCACGAACCCTTTCTTGTCGAAATCGACCAGGTTGAAGCCGGTGCCTTCCAGCTGCCAGTTGACTAGATCTTCCATCGAATCGTAAGGAAAATACTGTCCGACTCCGAGCCGCTCGGCTATCTGTTTCAAAATGATGGAAGCCGGCCGGGTATCATAGCGTGGGGGAATGACCTGTCTGCGCAGAAACATCTGCGGTTTGAGCCCGTTGGCCTGCTGCACGCAGTCGGTCCTTTCCAGGTAAATAGACTCGGGCAGAACTACATCCGAATACCAGGCAATGTCGCTGAAATTGATGTCGATGCTGACAATCAAATCCAGCTTGTCCAATGCCTTTTTAGTCAGATTGCTGTCCGGAATGGACATAAGCGGGTCGAAGCGATTGGCGATCAACGCCTTAATCGGATAGGGGTCTTCATTCAAAATGGCAAACGGCAGCATTTGTCCAACCCCGTGGCTGGGATCGGGCAATGGAAAATCCGCCGTTCCCGCTTTATCGAAGCGTACCGCGTCTACTTTTGGAAGCTCCTGTTCGTTCAGCTTTCGAGCCGGCTTGCGGCTAACCTCACCGGGGCCTTTCTTGAAGAAGTAGCCACCTTTGGACTCGATGCTTCCCATCAGAGCATTGAGGATCAGGATGGATCGCCTGAGATAGATCTCATCGACATGGCTGGCACCCCGATAGCCCATGTGGAAGATGACGGATGGTTTGTCCTTGCTCGCTTCGCGTGCCAGCTCCACAATCTCTTCTGCCGGAATGCCGGTTTCCTGCTCGGCCCACTCGGGGGTATACGGCCGCACAAAATCCTGCAGTTCGCGCAGTCCGAGCACCCAGCGGTCTACATAGGCGGCGTCGTAAAGGCTTTCTTTCAGAATGACGTGGATAAGGGCATAATTGAGAGCCAGGTCCGTACCGGGGCGGATCATCCAGTAACGGTGGGCTTTGGTAGCTGTAACGCTCACTCTCGGATCGATGTAGGTGAGCTTCGCTCCTTTATCCAGAGCCTCAGTGACGGCGTTGGCGACTTTTACTTCAATGGCTTCGAAAATGTTGCGACCGTACAATATGAGATGCTTTGTATTCTTATAGTCCATGCCGAGCTGAGCGTCGGTGTAGCCGAACAGCGAGCGGCATGCGGTATTGACCGAACCTTTGCACAGGGCGTCGTGGGTAAAGTGATTCGGAGACCCGATAGCTTTTATCAAGGTTTTGCTCACATGGGTGCTCAAATTGGTCCGCTCGCCCATGACCACGCTCTGCCCACCGTGCTGTTCGATGATTTCTTTCAGCTTATCTCCCACCATGTCCAGCGCTTCGTCCCAGGTGGCCCGGCGCCATTTGCCCGAACCGCGAGGACCGGTCCGGATCAGCGGGGTTTGCAAGCGTTCGGAGTCGCTCAGCAGGGCGATTCCTGCAGAACCGCGAGGGCATAGGCTGCCTTCCATGCCCGGCACCTGAGGATTGCCTTCTATCCATTTGACCTGGCCATTTTCCGAGACGACCCGGATTGGGCATCGAACGGAGCACATAAAGCAAAGGCTGTAAGTTTCATTCTGCATTGTTTTCCTCCAAGGTTTAGCAGGAGCCCATAAAGGATTTTGGGGTGAGGCTCGTGCGGCGGGTTAATAGTAACCGATATGAAACGTTTTTTCCAATAAGTCTCATGTCTTTATCATCACTGGGGAATCCCTGGCGCTTCGGAATCTGCGGCATGGGATCAGCTATTGAAAGTTCTATCGATCAGTTTATTCACGCGACTCTCGAGCTCATCGAGCTCAACCGGCTTGGCCAACCAGTTTTGGACACCGAGCTGTCTAGCCTTCTCTCTTGTCTCTGCCGACGGACATCCGGTTACCATCAACACTTTTACCTCGGGGAAATTCTGATGCAGGTATTCCAGAATGCTGATCCCGCT
>JAVEVM010000235.1:0-5867 GCA_034005055.1 Desulforhabdus sp.
AATATATGTAAAAGGCTACAGATATACTCAAATTGCCAAGGACAAGGAGGAAAGATCATGAAGGTGTTTATCGGTGGGATTGCAGCTGCATTCTTGGGGATCATTGGAATTTTCGTCTTTTTCGGGCCTTTTCTGTATCTTCTCGCAGGTGCCGTTCCTTTGATGCTCTTGCTCGGCGGTGCTATGGCAGCCTATTTGGGGTACGATGAAGTAAAAGACAAGCTCCCATTCAAGAAGAAAGAGGCTGAGGAAGTTGCCGGTACTGCAGGCCAGGCTGAAAGCAAGCTCAAAGAGGAAGCTGAAAAATACAAACAGGAAGTGGAGAAGCTGAAGGCCGAGCTGGAAAAAGCCAAGGCCGAAGGCAAGAAGGAAGAATAACAGGGCAGCCAATCTGCCTTATCAGGACATATGAAAAGCCGCCTCGAAACAGGCGGTTTTTTTTTGCAGGCTTCATGGTTAAGGGGGTGACCCCTGAATTAACCCCCTTGAGCTTGGTTTAAGCCCGTTTCAGGTTGGCTCAAGTCTTCGGCTTGAACCAACATAGAAAAAGTGGCTACGCTCCCACAGCCAATCCCAACTCCTCATCCCGAATTCATCCTTCCGCCTTAAGCATGCGCCGCCGTCCAGTTTTCTCCCCAGCCCATGTCCGCCACAAGCGGCACATCAAGGTGCCAGACCCCTTCCATTTTTTCCCTGATGAGCTCTCGGGCGAGGTCGAGCTCCTCCCGCGGCACTTCAAACAGCAGCTCGTCGTGCACCTGCAAAAGCATCGCGGCCTTCAGCTCTTTCTCTCGTAAAGCTCGGTCGATATCGATCATCGCCTTTTTTATCAGGTCGGCCGCCGTACCCTGAATGGGAGTATTGATCGCCAGCCTCTCTCCTTGCTGGCGGATGGTGCGATTGCGGCTCTGCAGCTCGGGCACCGGCCTTTTCCTGCCCAGCAGGGTTTCTGTGCAGCCGGCTTTGCGGGCGGTCTCGATCACCGAATCAATAAAGGCTCTGACCCCCTGGTACTTCTCAAAATATCGGTCGATAGCCGCTTTGGCCATTTTGTTGCTGATGTAGAGCCTCTGAGCCAGCCCAAACGGTCCCATGCCGTAAATTATGCCGAAATTGATTGTCTTGGCTTGCCGCCGCATCTCCTGGGTAACTTCGTGAGGCGGGATGCCAAACATCTCAGCAGCGGTTCGCCGATGAATATCGGCATTCTCACGAAACGCGTCCAGCAGATGTTGATCTTGGCTGTAGTGAGCCAAAATGCGCAGCTCGATCTGCGAATAGTCGGCTGACAAAAGGAGACAGCCGCGCGAAGCGATAAACGTTTGCCGAATTCTTCTGCCCTCTTCGGATCGAATCGGGATGTTTTGCAGATTAGGGTCGGAACTGCTCAGCCTCCCCGTAGCAGCAACGGTTTGATTAAAGGAGGTGTGAATCCTTCCGGTGTCAGGATGAATCAAATTGAACAAGGCATCCGCATAGGTTCCCTTCAATTTGGCGAGGCTCCGGTATTCAAGCACCTGCTGGGCTATGGGATGCTCCGCGGCCAGTGCCTCAAGCACATTGACATCCGTCGAGGGTCCGCTCTTGGTCTTTCTCGCAATCGGTAATTTTAGCCTGTCAAACAGGATACAGGCAAGTTGTTTGGGCGACTGGATGTTGAATTCTTCTCCAGCGTATTGATAAACCATCGCAGCCTTCTGATCCATCGCCTTTTCCAGTTCGATGGATAGAGATTCAAGTTTTTTAGCATCGACCAAAATTCCACGATGTTCCATTCCGGCAAGGATTTCGATAAGGGGCAGTTCCAGGGTGTTAAAAAGATGGCTCAAGTTGGACGCCGCCAGTCCTTCCTTAAGGACCGGAGCCAGCCGCCAGGTGACGTTGGCGTCTGCACATGCATATTCTGCGGCTTGCTGTACATCGACTTGTTGAAACCCGATCCGATCTCTCTCCTTGACATCCGGGTAGGAGCCCATCTGCTCGCCGAGGTGCTCGGCGGCAATCCGTTCGATCCGATGGGAGCGTTTTTCCGGATCGAGCAGATAACTTGCAACCATGGCGTCGAAGGCAATCCCCTTCAATTCGATTCCGTGGCGCTTCAAGACGACCCATTCATATTTAAGGTCATGCCCCGTTTTGCCTGGCTTGGAATGGGACAAGATGGGCCGCAGCGCTTCCATAGCTCGTTCGGTATCGAGCAGTCGCTCGGAGTCGGCATCGACGTGGCCGATGGGTACATAATAGGCGATATCATCCCGCCAGCAAAACGCCAGTCCGAGAATGCGGGCACGCATTGGATCTTTGGAATTCGTTTTCAGCTTTATGGAGAAGCTTTCCTGCTTCGCCAGGTCTTCAACCAACGCGGCAAGCCCTTGTTCGCTTTTAATGATGCGCTGCTGCCGTTTCGCTTTAACCGATTGAGCTATTCCCCCCTCGGCGAGGTCGCCGTGTGCAGCGTGCAACGATTCAATCAAGGTGGAAAAATCAAGCTCCATATAAAGCTTCATAAGATTCGGCAACGACACCGGACTTCTGACAAAATCGGACAACTGCCCCGGGACCGCAATGTCTTCCTTGAACGAAACAAGTTGACGCGATAAATAGGCCGCTTCTCGATCTTCCTGAAGCTTCTTGCGCACCGCGGGAGGTGTGACTTCATAGATGTGATTGAAAATTCCATCCAGCGAATCCCAACGCTGCAGGAGGCGTTGAGCGGTTTTTTCGCCAACCCCCTTAACTCCCGGAATATTGTCCGAACTGTCGCCCATAAGCGCCAGAAGATCGTTCATTTGCCGGGCGGTCACGCCAAACCGGTCGAGAACATCCTTTTCCCTGAAGACTTTATCCTTTTGCGGATCCCACTGGCGCACATGAGGGTCTTCCACCAACTGCAGTAGATCCTTGTCCGCAGAGACGATCACCACTTCGAGGCCATGATCTCTGCACCATTTGGTCAGAGTTGCGATCAAATCGTCTGCTTCGTAGCCTTCCATCTCCATCTGCGGTATGCCGTGATAGCCGGTCAGCTTTTTGATGTAGGGGATTTGCACGGTGAGGTCTTCGGGCATCTTCTGGCGGGTTGCCTTGTAGTCTTCATAGATTTCACTTCTGAAGGTGTGGCCCGGAGCGTCAAACACGACGCAGACGTAATCCGGGTCTTCATCCCGAAGCACTTTGAGGATCATCTGGTTGAAGCCGTAGATCGCCTGTGTGGGCATGCCCTTGGAATTGGAGAGCCGTCCGATTGCGTAAAAAGCTCGATAAATATAGGAGCTGCCGTCAATCAGATAAAATGTCTTTTGCTTATCTGTCATTGAGATCTTTCACTGTAGTGGTTCACCTTAGAGACGCGAAGAACACTGAAAACAGAAAGTCATAAGATTAAGACCCTTCGTGCTCTTTTTCTCCTTCGTGGTGAAAATAAGCCTTTTTCAGCGGCTCCCGTCCACGTTCTGCATCGTTCGACCCATTGATGAGGGGCGGTGGCAGGTAATCCAAGTTTACGTGGCTCATGGCATGGAAAATGTTGCCGCGAACTTTGGAGCTCCCGCGGTAGAGCTCGGCCAGAAGAGAACGAATCTGCTGGCGCTTGTTGGTGCTCGCTGACGGGCAGCAGCTGGCAATAACCGGAAGCCCCAGGCGTCTGCACAGTCGCTCGATTTTTGTAGCGGGCACCAGAGCAAGCGGGCGAATCACGGTGACCTCGCCGCCGAAAAATGTTTGTCTGGGCAGCATTCCGGCCACCTGGGCACCATAGCAAATGTTGATGAAAAAAGTTTCAATGAAATCGTCTTGATTGTGCCCGAAAGCGATTTTACGGCAGCCCAGCTCCTGGGCCTTTCTAAAGAGAGACGTTCTGCGCAGCCGAGCGCACAGAAAGCAAGGGTTTTCACGATTCTCGCTGCTGTGAGCCCGCACCCCATGATCGGTTCGAATCACTTCATAGTCAAACTTTTCCCGCTGCAGAAAAGCTTCCAGACTGTCAGCCGACTCGCAATCAAAGCCGGGATCGACGTGCACCGCCACCAGTTCGTAGTCGATCGGCACCCGTCGCAATCGCTCGCGAAGGAGCCACAGGAGCAGCAAGCTGTCTTTTCCCCCGGAAACGGCAACGACTATTCTATCGCCGTCCTCAATCAAACCGTATTGGTTGATGGCCCTGCCGAGTGACCGGCGCACATCCTGATCAATGAATGCCATATCGCTTCGTGTTCTTCATGGCGAAGAGAAAACACCTCGCTCCCACGAAGGAGCGTGGGAACCATTCGAACCAGACCAAAAGCTTGCGCGCTCCGACGTCAATCAATGGATGAGATTTGCCAATCCGTTAAGTAGCTTGCTGCTCAAAACATACCCTCCGCGGCTCCCCATCCCCATCTCTCTGCGTTCCCGCGTCCCAGTTTCCCCCGCATCAGCGCCTGTCAAAGCTCTGGCCCTGCAGGTTCAGGTAGCCCACGGCGTTCTTGATGCCGGCCAGAGTCAGATCCTCCATCGGGAAAATGCGCTGGATATGCTGGATACTGGCACTCTCCCGGCCCCACTGATCCTTGCGAATGGGGTTCAGCCAGATGCTCACCGGGTAAGCGGCGCGCAGCTCCTTTAGCCACTCCCAGCCCGGCTTGCGCACGCTGGTCATGATGTCGAGCGAGCCGTGAGCGGCCATTAGCTCGGACGGTGCCATATTGGCATCCCCTATCATGACCAGCCTCGCGGCTTGGCTGCCGGCCAGCAGCTTTTCCCATTTGACCGCCTGAGTGCGCTGAGGATCTTTGTAGACCGTTCCGTACACGCAGTTGTGGAAGTAGAAGTAGCTGACATTGTCGAACATATCCCGGATCTTGCTGAAGACGGTCCTGACCAGATCGACGTAGGAATTCATGGAATAGCCGCCGTTATCCAGCAGCACGATCAATTTCAGGCGATTGCGCAGCTCTCGTCCGAACACCAGCTCGATTTCGCCGCCATTCTTGGCGGTGCGAGATATGGTTTCATCGATATCCAGTTCGGTTTCGGGCCCGGCAGGTCGAAGGCTTTTTAATGACGTCAGCACCTGCCGGAGGTTTTCGGTAGCAAGGGTCTTCTTCTCGCTATAATTGATATAGCGCCTTTCGCCGATCACTTTCTGCGCGGTGCCAAACAGGCTCTCGCCGTAGACGCGGATGCCTCCGCCCTGTAGACCGCTGTGCCCGAAAGAGGATCTCCCCTTGGTTCCCACCCAGGTATGTCCGCCTTCGTGCCGGCCCTGTTGAGCCATTACCGTCTCATAAAAACGTGCCAGCAGCTCTTCATTGCTGAATCGGCGGACATCCTCGGGAGAGAGCTGGCCGCTTTCGATCTGCTGGCGGAGCCACTCCTGGAATGGTTTGCCGGCCAGCAGTTCCTCCCAGTCGGTGATTTTCCTGGCCGCATCGGCCCCAAGAAAATAGGCAGCGAACACCTGTTCAAAGGTATCGTAAAATTCCACGCGTTTGATGAAGATCAGCCGGAAAAGCAAAAAAAGACGATCCAGATCGGGCGCCAGTCCCCGTTCAAGTGCCCGGTAAACCTCCAAAATGTACTGGACGCTCACCGGAATTCCGGCCTCTCGCAATTGATAAACAAAGCCAATCATCACATACCTTCAATATATTCCAGCGTCCCTAAAACCGATTCCCTCTGCTAGCTCCCTTAAACTTCAACAGATCCTGAGTACGCTTCAGCAGGCTGCCTATGTAGGGAATGTCCCTGCCGGCGCCAGGGCCGCGCAGATCCGCTTTACTCAGGGAACCGACCCAATCGAGCAGCTCGGCGGTTGCCGGAGGCTTCTCAAAGCCTCGCTCGCGCAGCTGGTAAAAGGTCGTCAGGCAGGCCTCTACGAAATGCTCGGG
>JAVEVM010000236.1:0-5846 GCA_034005055.1 Desulforhabdus sp.
CCGAGTTGTCGAAATCGTTCTGTTCAACACCATAGCCATTATCATTGGAATTCTGAAAGATCGTGAAAGAGAGAGGTATCACCAGCTGGTCATGGCGGAATCCCTGGCCGCCATGGGTAGGGCAGTTTCAGCCGCAGCCCATGACATGAAGACTCCGCTTATCGCCATTGGCGGGTTCACCAACCTTGTCATTTCAAAGCTTCGAAAAATCGATCAGGGTACTGGAGAAGCGCCTGAGATCATTACCGATGTGCAAGAAAAACTGGCGATTGTCATCAAGGAAACGGAGCGGCTTGAAAATATGGTGAAAGAAATGCTGGATTTTGCTCGACCGCTTCCGCTACAGAAGTCAAAAGAAAATTTGCGCCAAATCATTGAAGAAAGCGCTGCGATCGTCGAGGCTTCCGCCAGCACCAAGCAAATACGGATTGTCAACCAAACGGGTGAGGATCTTCCTCCGGCTTCCATTGATCCCGATCGATTCAAACAAGTTCTTGTCAACCTTCTAATGAATGCGATCCAGGCTTCCCCACCCGGCGAGCAAGTCACAATAACGGGTTTTGCCAAAGCAGCGAACCTGGCTATCGACGTAACCGATTGCGGCTGTGGGATACCCCTTGATAAAAGAGCAGAGATTTTCGACCCTTTTTTTACCACCAAAAAAGAAGGAACAGGCTTGGGTCTTCCCATTGCAAAAAAGATTATCGATGCCCATGGCGGTAAACTTGAAATAGTGGACAATCAACACACCGGGCTTAGTTTCAGGATCACGATTCCCCTATGATACCCCTCCATTCACTTGTGAAGCGCTGAACCGCATCTCAGCGCATCCGGATGCCGCCAATGCGGCTTTCATGCCCGCAACGTCGGCAAGCCTATCAGTGCCGATGTTGTCTCACGCCACGATGGTCATGCGGCTCATGCCGCTCACCTGCTTTTCCACCTTGATTTGAGTAGGAATTTCCTCGGCCAGCCGTTTGACATGGGAGATGATGCCCACCATTTTGCCATTGTCGCGCAGCCCTTTGAGGGTGGTCATCACCCGATACAGATTTTCATCGTCCAGACTGCCGAATCCTTCATCAATGAAAAGAGTTTCGATTTTGCGATGTTTGCAGGCCATCTCAGACAACCCCAGAGCCAGGCAAAGGCTGAGGACAAAAGTCTCCCCCCCTGACAAAGTCTGGCTGGACCGGGAAGTCTTTCCCTGCAGCGAATCCCTCACCAGAAAGCCGAGACCCTCTTCGTCTTCACTCCGAAGCTGATAACGGCCGCTCAGAGTGGCTAGATAGCCGTTGCTGTATTCAATTAGCCGATCCAGCATCAAGCGCTGCAGCCTGGCGTTGATTTCGGCATTGTCCGGAAACTGCAAAGACCTCTCCTCAGCAACTGCATCGGCCCACACCGTTTCTTGTTCTGCAACGGCTTCCTGGATGTCGCGATATTCGCGCTCCGCCGAACGCTGATCAAGCACCAGGCGGTCAATACTTTCTTTGCTCTCCCGCAACATGTCGCATTGTTTCTTCTGCTCTTCGATGCGACCCCGGATTCCCTCCATGGAATCTGTGGTCTCGCGCTCTGAGCGAAGCGCATCAAGCTCTCTGCGCAACGATGCCGCCCGCGAATTCGCATCGGCCAAGGTCCGCTCAGCCGCCAGCTGTTGCTCCTTAACTCCCTGCTCGCTCCGGAGCATCTCTATTCGGTCCCTGACTTGCTCGATTGAAACAAAGCCTGCCGCTTCCGCCTGCTCCAAAGATCGACGTTGTAGTTCGTGCAAATCCCTTCGAATCTGTTCGCCTTGCTCGCTCAATCGGGTGAATTTAGCCTGATCTTCCGCCAACAGGTGCCGTGACGATCGGATTTCCTGCTGCAAGGCCGATTGTTCGGCGCTATAAGCAGTTATTTCACTCTCTAATGTCTCGCGCTCCTTGCTCGGGTCAATGCTGCCGTACAGAGCCGTGCGGTTATTCTTAAGCTCATTCAGCGACCTTTGCAGGTTTTCAATCTCTTTTTGTTGGACCGCCGCATCCGCTTGAAGTTGTTCCCGCTCGTCAGACAATGCCTCTTTCTCATCTTCGATAGACTGAAGTCGACTCGCCATAGCCGTCCACTCTTCTTGGAGCCGGCGGTAGCTTTGCAGCCGCTTGCTTAAGCGCTGCAGGAGGGTCGTCTCGGCTCCAGGGCCCGGCGCGCGCTCGTTATAATCGCGCAACCGGATGTCGAGCTTAGAGCGAACAGTCCGGTCCTCGTGCTGCAATTTTTCCAGCTCGCTCTCTACCCTAGTCAATTCCTTTTTGTCCAGATTGTGGCGGGCTCTAACGTTATCCGTCTCCTGTTCTCTGCGAGCGAGCTTCGCCTCTTTTCGGAATAACGCCCGTTGGAGCCAGGCGTTTTTCCATCTCTGCCAGCGGGCCGAGCGGATTCGCGATTTGGAATCTTTGATCGAGATCCTTTGAATGTGGCTTTCTGCCAGCGCAAGATCGGCATCGGGGACAGCCCAGTCCAGTTCGGCCTTATAACAGGTTCTAGTCCACAGCTGCTGCAGTTTCTCCATCTCATCGGTTCGCACCTGCAGGCCGGCAGCGGTTGCCTGAAGACTCGCGAGCCGATCCTGCAGAGCTGCGATCTTCTTTTCCTGGGCCTGCACGGTGCGATCAAACTCGCTGAAGTCCGGGGCTCCCTGTTCCACAAAGGGATGATCGGGAGAACCGCACAGCGGGCACGCTCTGCCCTTTTGAAGCGCCGATCGCTCGGCGGCGAGTTGTCTCACCTTGCCGCGCCAGTTGATTTCCTCTTCAAGCTCAGTCAAATGCATGCTCTCTTGCTCAAGAGTCAAGCTCACCTCTTGGATTTCGGAATCGATTCGGCGCAGCTTTTCGTCAATCTCGCCATTTTTCTGCTGCTCTTGGTACTTTCGTCCGATTCCGATCAGCGCACGGCAGACAGATAATTTTCTCCTGCTTTCCTGAATCTGTTTCTTCCAAAAATCGGGGCTGCTGTTTTGCAGAAGGTCGCTGACTCGCTGCACACTTTCGTCTCTGCGCTTGACAAGCCGGTTTACCTGCTCGCGCAAAGTTTGGACAGCCCGTTCGTGCCGTTCCAGCTCTTTGGCGCTGGCTCGTTCCACCTTCAACAGATTGGCTTTTGGACCTTGCCGGAGCTTGAGCTGTTGCTGAATATCGCCCAGCCGCTTCAATTCCGTTTCGAACAGAGCGATATCGACCTCAAGATTTTCATCGACGGCATGACTGGCAAGCCGTCTTTGCAGGTCCCTTTGTTCCTTCACAGATGTACCGATCTGTCTCTCCAACTCCGACTGCCGCTGATTTTTTGATTTGCGAGCGCTCTCCGCAGACTCAAATCGCTGAACGGCATCGGCAAGACGCTGGCTTTCGATTTCGATTTCCCGATCGGAAAGCAAGGCTCCCGACCACGTGTCTCCTTGTTCCGCCAACTGTTTGCGGGCGTTTTCCAATTCCGTGAGATTGCGATGAAGCTTTTCTTCGAGCTCTCCGAGATCCTTTTCACGCGCCGGGATATCTTGCTCCAATCGAGCCAGCTGATCCTTAATCGCTGCTTTTTCCGACTCGTAACGATCCAGACTTTCCAAGTCTTCTTCAAGCAGTCTTGCCGGTTCTGCATCTTTGATCGCCAACAACTGCTCCTGCAAGCGGGCAACGCGAGCCGCTGCCTCTCCAGCCAGCTCTGTGGTGCTGCGATCCTCTGCTTCTAGCTGCGTCAGCTTTTCGAGCCAGGCGCCAGTTTCCTGCAGCTCTATCAAGATGCGCTCGGCCTCCATAAGCTCGTCCTGGATCTGCTCCTGCTCCTGCAGAGCCTGGTTCAAGCGCCCTTTATCGGCTTTGGCAAAACCCGCGGCGACTTCCTTGAGTTGATGAAGCTTTTCACTTTCAACGGCAGCTCTCGAGCGGATCGACATCTCCAACTCCCGCTTCATTTCCGGTCCAATTATCTTGTCCAGGATTTCAGCTCGTTCGCTTTCAAGGGAAGTCAGAAAAGCGGCAAATTCCCCTTGAGCCAGCAAAATGGAACGGCAGAAGCGTTTGAAATCGAGCCCTGTAAGTTCCTCAATGCGACTGCGTACCCGAATTATCCGATCTTCCAACAGGGTTTCTTTCCCATTGAGAGCGATCAGCCGCATTTCGGGAGCTTCCAGGTCGCCGTTCCTACTCCTCACCCGCCACTCACTGCGGTATTGATTTTCACCAATTGAGAAGGTTACTGCTGCAAAGGAACCGTCAGCCATCCACGGTGTAAACTTTGCCTCTGGATTCTTAATACGTGGCGTTTCGCCATACAAACCGAGGGTGATGGCATCCAGAATCGAAGACTTGCCCGAACCGTTTGGGCCGACGATGGCGAACAGACCGGTATCGGAAAGGGGTGGCCGATGGAAATGGATCTCCCACTCGCCGGCAAAAGAATTGATGTTTTTGAACTCAATTCCCAGTATCTTCATCGCTGCCCTCCAGGAAGAACCCTCAGTTGGGACTCGGTTTGAATATGTCACCAGATATCTTGACTTCGCATCGAATGACGATTGCGTGCAGTATAAACATCCTTTTTTTCATTTAGCAACATGGCTCTGCAGCTTCTATTCTAATTCTCAGAGAGAGCCAGCGAGTTGTTAAGCGGTTTTGAACAATGCATCAATGAGGCAAAACTTTTCTGAAGTAAATGGCTGCCAGAAGAATGGACAAGGTGAGCAGCCACACCAAAATATAAACCGTAATCGTGCGCCTGGCCTTGGCTCTTTCCGAAAATCTGCGCGGACGAATACCTTCAAAGAAAAAAACCAGCTTGGCTGCCAGGTTGACGCATACCAGGTTGACGGCCAGGAGCAGGGCTGCACCCATAGCCAGGTCGACTTTTCGAACGCCAATCATGAGGCCCATAGTAACCGCAGGCGGAAGTAACGCAACAGCGACCATGACTCCCACCAACACACTGGAAAGACCGGTTGTTAGAGACAAGGCAGCGGCAGCGCCGGAGGCAAGGGCGAGAATCACCCCCTCCAATCCCACCGAAGTGCGGCTAATGAGCTCATCGCTTGACAAATCAAAGGGTAAAATTACTCCCACGGCTACGGACAAAAAAATGGCGAGACCGATTCCGGCAAAATTTGTGAGGAGCGACTTTCGAATCAGGTGGACATCGCCTAAGGCCGTAGCCAGGCCAAGCGCCAGATTGGGACTGAGCAGAGGAGCGATTACCATGGCGCCGATGACTACTGCGACGTCGTCGTTCATTAAACCGATTGCGGCAACTACCGTCGACAAAATGACAAGAAGAACATAATTGAGGTTTAGCCGCACATTCTTTTCAACCGATTCGTACAATGCTTCACGCGTTTCTATTGCCGAAGAAGGCTTCTTTTTTTCCGACCGAGGTGGTGGCTTGGGCAAAACGGCGTCCACGGAAGTCACTACGATGCGCGCGTAGGGCTGTGCACCCAGAATACTCTGCAAAGTATCCAACACCTCCTGAAGGTAGTCGTCGGTTACCAGCAGTTGCATCACCTGCCTGTCGTCTTCCGTGTGATAAGCGTGAAAATCCAACGCCTTGAATTTCTCCGCGATTTTGGCAACCACTTTGCTGCTGCCGACATCGGCAACGACCTCAACCCGCTTCATCTCACTCCATCCCTTGTATGACAGCCACCCCTCAGCAGGCTGAGAACCCGGCGCTTACGAGCCGAAGCAAATTCTGTAGAACCCACCTTGCCTTGACATTATACTGCCAATTTGCTTTCATTTTTTATACAATTTATTCGCATGGCGGGACAATCGGAATTTAGAGCCGGCGTTGAAGAATAATAAGAGTCGGAG
>JAVEVM010000237.1:0-5840 GCA_034005055.1 Desulforhabdus sp.
CTGCTCCATCGGAAAGCGCCTGCGACTCCTCAATACGATGAATTCCTTTAAACCGAAACCTGCAGTTGATCAAGGTGTTGCCCATGCATTCAAAGCAAAATGATCCACTGGAGCTCGTGCAAGTTCCAGAGCCTAAAGCGGGGAAGTTCAATCGACTACCAGGCAAATTCGCGCTCACGATAGTCGCTATTGTCGCGCTGATCGTCACGGGCGTCGCCGCCGGCCTCATCCCTCGCTTTCGTCAGCAAGTCGAAGTTGGCGCCGAAACGGTGGAGCTCTCCATTCCAACCGTTGCCGTCGTTTCTCCCAAACCGGGACAGGCAGGGACTGCACTTGCACTTTCGGCGGAGATCAAACCCTGGGTTGAAGCGCCCATTTATGCGCGCGCCAGTGGATATCTCAAGCGCAGGCTTGTGGATATCGGCAGCCACGTCGAGGAAGGCCAGTTATTGGCAGAAATCGACACTCCGGAGCTTAACCAGGAACTGGAGCGCGCCCGCGCCCAGCTTGCGCAGGCTGAGGCGTCTTTAGGGCTTGCCAAAATCACCGCGGGCCGTTGGACGGAGCTCCTGAAGACGGCCAGTGTGAGCGAACAGGAAGCCGCCGAAAAACAGGCCGACTTCAAGCTCAAGACTGCCCTTGCCGATTCGGCCCGGGCGGAGGTGCGCCGCCTGGAAAAGCTCCAGTCGTTTTCGCGCGTGACGGCACCTTTCGCCGGCAGGATCACCCTTCGCAATGTCGACTCGGGAGATCTCATCGTTGCCGCCGGCAGCAAGGAGATCTTCCACCTGGTGCAAACACAGAAGCTCCGAGTGTTCGTGCAGGTTCCGCAGGCCATGGCCCGCAGCATCGGCTCGGGCCAATCCGCCGAGGTGATCCTGCCCGAAGCTCCCGGGCGCACGTTTCCGGCCAGAGTGATTCGCACCGCGGGAGTGATTGCGGCGGATTCGCGAACACTGCTGGTAGAGCTCGAAGTAGACAACGCCGGGGGAGAAATCCTGGCAGGGAGCTATGCACAGGTGCGCTTCTCCGAGGCGAAAAGGGAGGCAACACTGACGCTTCCCTCAAACACATTGCTCTTTCGTGCCGAGGGGCCGCAGGTCGGTGTCGTGCTGCCGGACGGCAAGATCGAACTGCGCAGCGTGAAGCTCGGGCGCGATTTTGGACAGACCACCGAAGTGCTTGCCGGCGTGGGCTCACAGGATCGTGTCATTGTAAAACCGTCCGATTCCCTTGCGAACGGGATTCTGGTGAACGTTGCCGCAACAAGCCAAACGGAAAATAAACAATGAAGATAGACGGCCGTACCCCAGCCCGTTCTTCCAGTTGGGCAAAACCAGTTGCTGCCGCCCTGACGCTCGTGCTGCTCTCGGGTTGTGCGGTGGGGCCGAACTACCAACGCCCCGAGGCTACACCGATTCCGGAAACGTATGCCGGCCCGACTGGTGAGTGGAAAACCGCCGCCCCGAAAGCTCATCTTCCCAAAGGCCGGTGGTGGGAAATGTTTAACGATCCGGAGCTCAACCGACTGGAATCCGAGGCGGAAGCGGCCAATCAGGATCTCAAGGCCGCCGCCGCACGCTTTGAGCAGGCGCGCGCCCTGGCCGATGTCGCCCGGTCGGGACTGTTCCCCCGCCTGGGAACGGCCTTTCTGCCCCTTTGGCAGCGCGACTCCGAAAACCGTCCGGTCGGCGGCAAACCCAGGCAGACTTACGACAGCTTCACCGTGCCGTTTGACTTGAGCTATGAGCTCGATCTCTGGGGGCGCGTGCGCCGAACCGTTGAAGCATCGACCGCTCAAAAGGAAGCCAGTGCGGAGGATGTGGAGTCGGTGAGGCTTGCCATGCAAGCGGAAATAGCGGCTGATTATTTGTCGCTGCGGGCACTCGATGCGGACAGGGCGCTGCTGCTATCGAGCATTGAGGTCTATCGAAAGTCCCTCGAACTGGTCCTCCACCGTCGTGCGGGCGGCATGGTTTCCGACCTGGACGTGGCGCAAGCGGAGACCGTTCTTAAAATCACGGAAGCCCAACTGCCGGACAATGCTTTGCAGCGTGCAAAGTTTCAGAACGCTCTGGCCGTACTGACGGGGAAGAACGCCTCCCTGTTCCGCATCGAGGAGCTCCCCCTCGATGTGGCGCCTTTGGTTGTTCCGCCCGGTTTGCCTTCGGAGCTCCTGGAGCGTCGGCCGGACATCGCTGCCGCCGAGCGTCGCATGGCTGCTGCGAACGCCGCTATCGGCGTGGCTACTGCTGCGTTTTTCCCGACCTTTAAGTTCAACGGTTTGACAGGATTTCAAAGCGGCGATGTGAGCACACTCATTGAATGGCCGAGCAGGCTCTGGGCTGTCGGCCCTTCCCTGACGCTCCCATTGTTCCAGGGCGGACAGCTTACCGCCAGTCTCCATCAGGCCAAAGCGGTGCATGAGGAAACCGTCGCCAAGTATCGCCAAACGGTCCTGACGGCTTTTGCAGAGGTGGAAAACAATCTTGCGGCACAACATCTTTTGGCCAATGAGTACGAACAGGAGCTGACCGCCCTGCAGTCTGCACGCAAACTGCTGGAAGTCTCCAATAATCGCTACCGCGCCGGCCTCGTGACCTATCTCGAAGTGGCGACCGCTCAAAACGCTGCGCTGGGGACCGAGCGAGCCTGTGTGCGGTTGCGTGGCCAGCAGTTGGTGGCGGTTGTGGCCCTGATTAAATCGCTTGGAGGCGGGTGGCGGTTGCCGGATATGGGAGGGAGAGAGTCCTGATGAGTGCCGGGAGGCCAATTTAAGCGCAGAAGATGAGTTTTTAGACGTGTTTTTGGGGTACGTTATCTTTCTATGAGACACGGAAGGAAGAAAAGTAAATGCACGGGAATCATCAATCATTCAAGGAGGGAGCTTAGTGAAAAGGGTTAAAGGGTTTGTGTCAAAAGTGGGATTTTTGGGGCTGATGTTGGTGATGTCAATGTATGGGGTGAGCTTCGGAGCAGGAGAGTCCTCGGGAATTCCCGAGGTGCCGGCCAAAGGCATGGTGACCCTGGTGGACATTGGGGCAAAGAAATGTATTCCCTGTAAGATGATGGCTCCCATTCTGGAAGAGCTGGAAAAAGAATACAAAGGGAAAGCGGCCATTATCTTCATCGATGTGTGGGAAAATCGGGATCAGGGCCAACGCTTCGGCATCCGGTCCATTCCCACCCAGATCTTTTACGACAAGAGTGGAAAGGAAGTGTACCGTCACGAGGGCTTCATGGAGAAGCAGGCGATTGAGGCCAAACTGGAAGGTCTGGGTGTAAAAAAGTAGACTTGATATCGTGCCGTGAGAGGATTGGGTGTTAATCCCCATGATTCAATGGGTCATAACCAAGCATGAGAAACGGTGAATGAATGAACCGGTTGGCGTATGTACCGGCTCACCCGTTCACCGTTTCTTGCAGAGCGATCGGAGGAGTGCGAGTATGGACCAGGCGTTGCTTACCATCAATGCATGGATCATGGGCGGCACGGCCATTGCCGCATTGGGGTGCTTCCTTTGGGGAGTGGTGAGTGTGGCCCTCAGCCCGTGCCACATGGCTTCCATCCCCCTCATTGTGAGCTACGTGGCAGGGCAGGAAAAGGCCGTCAAGGCAAAAGAGGCGGTCTATTATGCCGTGGCGTTCAGCATCGGGCTTTTCATCACCATCGCCCTGGTGGGCATCATTTGTTCGCTCCTCGGGCGGATGCTCGGTGAAGTGGGGCCGTATTGGACTATTTTGGTGGGAGCCATCCTCCTGTGGGTGGCCCTCGACATGATGGGGATATCCAAGTGTTCCATGTCTGGAAGCCTCATGGGGCGGATCAAAATCAAGGGCCTCTGGGGAGCTTTTTCATTGGGGCTGGCCTACGGGATTCTGTCGGGGTCGTGCACCTTTGGATTCATCGCCCCTATACTGGCCATCATCACCATCCAGCAAAAAGTCCTGACAGGCCTTCTCTTTATCGTTCTGTTCGGGATCGGCCACTGTGTTCCCATCGCCGTGGCCGGGAGCTCCACGGCTACCGTGAGACGGCTGCTCTCCAGCAGCTCTTTCCACGAGGGTGGGGCCTGGTTCCGGAAATGCGCAGGGGCGGGTATTGCGCTTCTGGGCCTGTACTTCATCGTCCGCCCGTTCGTGGGGATTTCGTGAGCAGGCAGGTGGCAGCCAAAAAATTCCGGGGTTTCGTAGACCGAGGCAACCTGATATTTACTGAGGCTCCTTGGCGGAGTGAAGGGGTGGATTGCGCATGTTCAAAGAGAGAACAAGGAAATCTCTGCTGATCCTGTGGGGAGTCGTCTATCTTTGGATCGGCGGTATAGATGCTGTGGTGGGTGCGACGAGCAATGGGGTAGGCCAGGGGTCCTCTTCTATCTCTACCGCCCAAAATCATCTGCCCAGACTTGAACTGGGTGAGGCTGTCCACAATTTTGGGGAGGCTTCCGAAGGTGATGTGGTGTCCCATGATTTCGTTGTGAGAAATGTCGGCAGCGAGGAGCTGAAAATCTACAAGGTTCGACCGGACTGAGGATGCACCGTGGCCCGATTCGATCGGGCGATCCCTCCCGGTGGCGAGGGAAAGGTGACTGTAAAAATCGATCTCAAAGGTTTCAGGAATAATATTAAAAAGACCGCGACATTGGAAAGCAATGACTCGCTGAGCCCGAAGACTATTCTCACCATGGAGGGAGTGGTGAGACCGTTGATAGAGGTTCAGCCCGAGCCTCTCGTTTCATTCCGAAAAAACGCCGATGCATCCAACGAGAAGATCCTCGATCTTGTCACGGCTTCGGAACCTTTTCACATCACCAAAGTGGCCAATGGATTGGAAGGGAAAGTATCGTATCAACTGGAGACCGTGCAGGATGGGAAACATTATCGCATCAAGGTATCCAATCTCCTCTCCCAAGGGCAGTATGCCGGAGCCCTCACGATATATACCGACATGGATCGGAAAAAGGAGTTCAATATTTACGTGCGTGCTATTCTGGAATAAACCACAAGGTTACTAAAGAAAGCGCTGGGGTGGCATTCCACGACTGCAGGGGCTCTGGAGATAATTGTGTGTGTTGAATTTCGATGACAAAAAATGCCGGTTGCCGACCGCCTCCAGTTGGCCAGATTCGGGAGGCGATTGCAGGTACTCCAGCAGCCCCTGCAGAAAACTTCAGTCAAAAACTAAGGTTTCGCACACCCCTCCGCAGGGGAGTTAATGAGCGAATTTTCAAGTACGTCAAGCAAGTAGAAGAACTCATCCGGCGCAGAATTGGTGGGAAAAAGCTGGCTTGACAGCATGAGAATCTGCCGGATTCGAGTCCAGATAGATTGAATAAGAGCCAGCTGGAGATGCTCACGGGCAAGCTCTTGGAACAAGGGTCCTATGGGACCAGCAAGCTGGCGTTTGGTCAGGATGTAGATGAGGATGAGATAGCGAATCGCCACAATCGATGCCCAGGCCACCACGGCATCGAATGTCTCGCTCTGACCTTTTCCAAGCCCGAGGAGTTGTTTGCAGTCTCTGAAATAGCATTCGATTGCCCATCTGCGGGAGTAATAGTCGAGAATTTCATGGATTTCCATGTCGGTTTCGGTACAGAGGAAGGCATGCCATTTCTTCTTGCTCCAGCGGACGAACACAATGCTCACCTCCCCTGCAAGGGGCAGCTCAACCTTGAGGATGGCAGCCTTGATTTGCCAGGAGCTGATCCAGCGAAGCTCGTGTCTGGCCACGGTGTGCCAGAGCTGAGACAACGTCATGGGGTTACCTTTTGTAGTGGCAGTGAGTCTTGTCGGCTTTGAGGCGGCAGATGACCCCGTAGCCAATGGCAAGAATCTGG
>JAVEVM010000238.1:0-5839 GCA_034005055.1 Desulforhabdus sp.
TCGTGGAGTGTTTACGGTATTGGGACAGCAGCTCAAATTGAGGCAAATTGAAGTCCAGCTGGAGCTGCAGGAGAACCTGCCGCCGGTTATGGGAGTTGTTAATCGGCTGGAGCAGGTGTTTCTCAACCTCGTTATGAACGCTCGAGACGCCATTGAAGAAAAGCAGAGCCTTAATTCCGGCGAAGTCGTGGAATCCCGTCTGACGATCCGTTCTTTTCAGGAAGACGGCAGCGTTGTCGTTATCGTCTCCGACACCGGGACAGGCCTGCCTGAAAGTCTCAAAGAACGAGTATTCGAGCCATTTTTTACCACCAAGGAAGTCGGACGTGGGACAGGCTTAGGGTTGTCCATCAGTTACGGAATAGTGAAGGAATGCGATGGACACATTGAGGTGGAGAGTGAAGAAGGGCGCGGAACCACATTCAAATTGACGTTTCCTGCCGCCCCTGAGACCGATTCCTGATGTTGGGATGCCGATTATGGACAAGATTCTGGTGATTGACGATGAAGAGAGTGCAAGGGAGCTTCTCAAGCTGACGCTGGAAGCTGACGGATTCCAAGTTTGCACGGCCGAAGACGGCTGGAAAGGCCTGACTGTTTATGAAACAAGCCAGCCCGAGGTGGTTCTTACCGATATCAAGATGCCCGGAATCGATGGCATAGAGGTACTGCGCCGCCTCAAGCAGCTCAATCCGGATGTGGAAGTGATCGTCATAACGGGCCACGGGGAGATGGAGCTCGCCATTCAGGCGCTCCAGCTCGAAGCTTCAGATTTTATCAACAAACCGATCAGCGATCAGGCACTCAGTATCGCACTTCGGCGAGCCAGGGAAAAAATCTGGATGCGACGCAAGCTTCGAGACTACACGACCAATCTGGAGTGCATGTTGAAAGAGGCTACCGAGGAGATCAGAAAGAGGCATGATTTCGAGCACGAGCTGATCCACACCTCAATGGATGGAATCATTGCCAACGATCCCAAAGGAAATATCATCATCTACAATGAAGGAGCCGAACGTATTTGCGGCTATTCCCAGGAAGAGGCCAAGTGTTACATGACGGTGGCGCAGCTGTATCCGGCCGGAGAGGCTCAAAAGGTCAAGAGCAAGATCATGGGGCCGGAATGCGGAGGCCCGGGACGTCTCATCAATTATGAAACCCATTTGTTTGCCAAAGACGGCCGCATTATCCCCATCTTGTTATCGGCCTCGGTGATTTATGAGGATGGCCGGGAAGTGGCCACAGTGGGCTTTTTCAAGGACCTTGCCGAAGTCAAAAGATTGCAGCAGGAACTGCTGAATAAAACCCGCATGGCCGCAATCGGCGAAGCCATGACAGAAGTCGCACACAGCGTTAAAAACATCCTCTACGGGATGAAGCTTGGCGCATTCACGCTAAACAAGGGCCTGGCAAGGGCGGATCTCGAGCCTGTGCGCAAGGGCTGGCAAACCGTTCAGAAGAATATAGATAGAATATCCCAATTCAGTCTGGACATGCTCGATTATGCCCGAGAAGAGCGTAAGCGTCGAGACCCGGTTTCGATAAACGAACTGGTGAGAGATGTCTGCGGGTCGCTGGGAAAGCAGTTTGAATCCGCCGGCGTGATGCTTGAACAGGACCTGCAGAACGTCCTTCCGACCATACGGGGCGATGCAGCAGGCCTGCACACATGCATACTCAACCTCATCACCAACTCCCTTGAAGCTTTCCCGGAAAATGCTGCAGAAAAACGGATCATCGTGCGCACCGGTTCACGACCGAACGGTCAGCTTTATCTGGAGGTCTCCGATACGGGTAAAGGAATGATCGCGGAATTGCAGGAACAGATTTTCAAGCCCCTGTTCAGTACCAAAGGAGCCCGCGGCACCGGGCTGGGGCTGGCAATTACCGAAAAAATTGTGCAGCATCACCACGGAGCCATCCAGTTATGGTCTCAACCGCACAAGGGATCAACATTTACCATTGTTCTTCCGGCGCAAGGCATAGAACAGCCAGCCCAAGAGCCTTATTGCACTGAATGATCTATCGTTTGAGCTTCCCAAAAGAACGATGCTGAACAGCAGAGGGAGAATGCGGATATGGAAAAGGTTTTGCTCATAGGAGGCGATGAAGGTCTGCGCAAGTATCTGAAGCATATGGAAGCAAGAGAGGAGCTCGAGCTTCATGTGGTTGAAACCGGCTATGATGCCCTCGAAGCGGTCGAGACTCTCCATCCGGCTATCGCTTTTACACCAAGCTCGATTGACGGATTGGACGGCATTCAGCTGCTGGGCCATTTGAAAGAAGTCGATCCTGATCTTGAAGTAATCTTTATGACCGGCTCCCATGAAAGAGATACGCATATCGATGCTCTGGAAATGGGTGCATGCGACTCGGTGGCCGGCCCGCTCGATGAAAAGATGTTGCTGATATTGCTGCGGCGCGCTTGTCAGAAGCTGTGGATGCGGCGCAGGCTCAGCGAAGCCCTTGAAGAAATCCAAAAGAGGCACGATTTTGAGTTCAAGCTCATCCACACCTCCATGGATGGTATTATCGCCAACGATCGGCAGGGCAACATCATCCTGTTCAACGAAGGCGCCTCCCGCATTTACGGCTTCACTCCGGAGGAGGCTGTTGCCGAAATTCATGTCACCCGGTTGTACCCGGAAGGGAAGGCACGCGAGATCAAAAAGAAGATCTACGGACCAGACTATGGAGGAGCCGGGCGACTTATCAATTATGAAACTTGGGCACTCACGAAAGAGAAACGACTGGTGCCGATTTTGCTCTCCGCCACCCTGATCTATGAAAGAGAAGTGGAAGTGGCAACAGTTGGCTATTTCAAGGATTTGAGTGGAATAAAACGAAGCACATGATGGTGACAACGTTGAGGACAAATGAGCCGCAAGCTTGCGGGACGGGGATGGGAGATGGCTATTTGCCTTTGGGCGTGCGAAAAACTGCTCTGAGCTCTCTCTGGGTCATCTCCAAGTCCTTTTCGTGAACTACCACCAATGATGTGGTCCCGGTGATCGAATTAACAAGCATTTTGATTCCGGCTTTGGCCATCCCCGCGTAGAGCGCCCCCGCAATTCCGGGACGGATGTCAAAATGAGGGCCAAGGATGCGTATAACCGCCACCGGCTTTTCGATCATCAGCGCCTCTACTCCAATGGCGGGCCATAACGCTTCTAACTCCGCTTCAATCATGCTCAACGCCTGTTCGTCAACGACCAACGCCAGAATTACTTGTTCTTTTTGGACCGGAGCTTCAACGAGCAAGGTTACACTGATCCGGCGCTGCTGCAAATAGCTGAAAAGTGTTCGGCTGAACTGATCACCGCCGGGACAGCCGGCAAAGGTGAGCAAGACCTGGGAGGTCGTTATTTTTAAGGGGAAGATCTCTAAGCGCTCCATGCCCTCGATCCTTACTCCCACAAAAAGACTTCTCTCAGACCCGCAATCAGCGTGGCTGTGTCTCGACTTGAAATCACGCAGGAAAATACCGCGGTAGCAGTGCTGGCCCCAAGCATCCGGATGCCCAGCTGTTTGAGGACGCCGAACACCCGACCGGCGAGCTCCGGCTGACCGTCGAAGGGGTAAAGCGACAAAACGAGCGCCTCCTCGACGTGGCAAAAGGCCTCGATCCTATCGGCCGCATCGTCTGCCTGCAAGAGCTTCAATACTTGCGCTTGAGCCTCCGTATCGCAGCAGAGCTGAAAGCGAGCCCTTCCATTTTCGCCCAAATGCTCGCTGAGATAGCGAAGATTGACCGAAGCCTTGCCAAGCGCCTGGAACAGCCGCACTGCAACATCCCGATGCTCGTTTCTTAGCATAAAAGAGAAATAGCCTTGCGCAGGGCTTTGGATCAGCCTGCTCAACCGAATCGGCGGGGGCGTCGCCTCACTCAGCCGCCTGATGATCTCAAGCATCCTGGAATCCGCCACTCTCAAACCCTCCGAGACCAACCGATGCAAAGCCATCACCGATTTTTCAGTCGTTGGCCCCTCTCGATATTCTCAACCTTTGCATCAATATGGGAATGAAGAAGGAGAAAATAAACAGGCAAAACGTCAATAAAACCTCCCAGGTCAGCAAAAGATCCCACCGACCGGACACCCAGACCTTTTTGACCGTTCCCACAAAGAATGCGATGATAAAAGTAGCGACGATAATACCGAAAGCCGTTCCCCAAAAGTATTCCCAAAAGCGCACCCTGGTGAGTCCCATTCCAAAATTCATCGGGGTAAAGGGCATATAAACCAGACGCAAATAAAGCACTGTGGTAAACCCGTTGAGTGCAATCATATCGTCGTATTTTTTCAGTCGTTCTCCAATCAAAGAGGCGGCGAAATCTCTTCCCAGATAGCGTCCGATGAAGAAAGCCGAGCTGGCTCCGAGCAAGGCTCCCACCCACGCATAAAGGAATCCCCAATATGGACCGAAAATAACAGCTGCGGCCGTGGTGAAAACAGTAGCCGGCACAAACAGGCTAACCCCTGCCGCATAGATAATGATGAGCAACAGGGGAGCCCAAAAACCTGAATTCTTGATGAACGCCCCCAGTTTTTCCGCCACCAGGTATTCACTGAGTGAAGTCAGCCGTACGATGAGCACCGCCGAAACCAGGAAAACGACCAGTATAACGGCCTTAATCAGTGCAACACTGGTGCTTTTATCAGTTTGCATAAAACTTGACTGCCTCTCAAATAAGCCTGCCCAACTCCAAAGCATTTCTGTTCAGGCTGATCTGCATTTCATCATGAATGACTTCACTGCCTCTAACTGTGAAAGGGAAATAAGTCAACGATTCTTCTACGCTCTTCGTTTTTACTCCAGCGAATCGAACCAGAATCTGTCGCTTTGGCACACAAAGATCTGCAATTATAACACGGATCGCAGCAGCAGCTTCCTTGACTGGAAGAGTAACGGGATAAAAGGGTAATTTAGATCGTTTGATTGCAGAACCCTCTTCCGGTTGAGCCAGCATCATCAGTCTGGCCAATCGCAAGAAGAGCCTCGGATTGAGCTTGAATGCCGGAATCCAAAAATAGAGCCGCCGATGAGCTGCCGGGCCTGCTACTATCCTGGGCAGATTTGCCAGCTGCACGAACCCGGCGTATGTATCGAGATCGATCCCTTCCGCGCCCACCAGAATTCTCCAGAAAGGCAGCAGAAGATCGGCATCTTTTGCCTCTCCTGAAATCGAAGCCGCGAGTCTGGTTAAACCCTCATTACCGAGCGCCCAACATAGGTCGCAGTTGCTGCAAAAAAGAACCAGACTATCCTTGTCTCCCTGAAGATCCCAACCGCACTGAGGACATAATGCCGCTACAAATCTCATGCGCTCAAGGGAATCGGAAGGTTGAGCGGAATTCTCCAGACGGCGGATGGCAGCTTCTGGTACTTTTGCGACGGGACGATCCAGAATGGCATCGTATAACACATTGTCCTGCACGGTAACGGGGGAGTAAATCAAGCTGAGTGTCTCACCCAGTACGGCTGCGTGAAAGAAATCGGCAGATGGAGAATTGCTGATTAGATCATAGCGGTTTGAAATATGAGCTTCGACTTGATCCAATCGGAAATTGGGCTTGCAAAAACGGCCAATGGTTGATGGGGTTACAAATTGCAGTTTGAGGGCCTGCGGTCTCACTCCCAGTGATCTGGGCAAAAAGGCGGCAGCTGTCGCCCGAGAGTTCGAGTCGATGACTCTGTGCCGGATTCGTCCGTCACTCTCGAAAAAATAGAGAATGCCTCGATGTCTCCAATACGGCACGTAGAACAAACCGGGCAGATCCGGTATCCGGGGAGCCAGGAAATATCTGAAATAATCCTTGCAGGCCAGAGCAAGCTTTAA
>JAVEVM010000239.1:0-5837 GCA_034005055.1 Desulforhabdus sp.
TTTCGATTCTCGACGGCTGGTGGATCGAAGGCTGCCTTGAGGGCGTAACCGGATGGGCGATTGGAGAAGAAAATGTCACTATCCATGATGAAGCGCAGATCGATGTTAACGACGCCGCAAGTCTTTACGATAAACTGGAGACAATCATCGTTCCCCTCTACTACAACAAACCTGAAGAGTATCTGCAGATCATGAGGAACACCATAGCTATCAACGCCTCCTACTTCAACTCGACCAGAATGGTGAATCAGTATCTTGTGCGAGCTTATGCGCGAGGGAAAAGTAAGGATCTGATGCAGCTTGTCAGCAAAGAGAATCCGCCGCGATAACCGCCGGCTGAGGCGTGTAGAACCGCATCCAACTCGCCTCCAGTCAGTCCGTTTCGATTTCCTCTGGAGCAAGCTGAGTTTGCCGCCCAAGTGCGTTCCGAAAGAGAGCTTGGGAGCGAGGGGCGTGCAAGGGGGCGCCACCATGACCTCTCCCAGTAATCAGATGACCTGCGAAATCACAGAACCATGGTTGCTTGATGTTCATCAAGACTGTCTTTCAAGGCATTGAAATCACTAAACTAAATTTTGTATTATGAGGCTGCAGCATTGACAATATGAGCATTTTGGGTTACAAAAATAACTAATAAATGGGCGATGTGAAAAAGAGCTTCGCTATAGCCCAAATAATAGCTGGGCCTCAGGCGACGTTCCCTGCACATTCACATTGCGGTGATTCCGCCTGGCAGGGCCAACTGACAACCCTAAGTTGTCCGAGTGGCCAGCGCCTTTTGAGTCGTTGAACCGGTCCGAAGAGAGAAATTCCTCGCTTGAGTTATGGAAGACATATGAGATGTTGACCGTTGCAGCTGCTTGGCCGAATCGGGCGGAATCGATTTAAATCGTAAATAAGGAGGCAGAAGATGAACAGGTCAAGGATAAAACATCTGCTCTTTGCAGGTGCAGCCGCTTTGCTCCTGGCATTGACGACTCCTCTGATTGCGGGTTCGGCAAATGCTTTCTATTCGGAGGAAACTACGACGGTTGTTCCTGTACATGGGTACGTGCGTCATGAGTACTACCAGGATAGGACAGTTGTCCGACCCGACACTTATGTGGTCTACCGAGAGGTCCAAAGGCCGCGTGTTGTCCATGAATATCACCGGCCCACGACTGTTGTCGAGAGGGACGGGCCGGTTGTTCACAGGGAGTACCGCTACCATGAGCCTGTCGGACCCGGTGTTAGGCTAAAAGTGCCGCTCGTTGACTTCAGGCTTGGCTACTAGTCCAAGTAGTGACAAGCCACGCTATGAAGAACCGGACTGACGGCACGTCGGCTTATAGCCGGAAGCCATGATTACCTCAAAGAAAAGCGCTCTCTTACTTGCATGTGCCAATAAGAGGGCGCTTAACCTTAACAAAAATCAAGCTCCACCTGGAGATTGATGGCTTCTTTCGTTTCTTTCTTATATTATTCCCAAGCAACGAATAATCTCTCCGCAAACGCTGTTTGTGCCATAAGAAAACCGAGTTTCTCTAAACTCGGTTACTCACTGGCTGTGTGAGGCCAAGGATTCTCATACAACGCTTTAAAACAACGCGGGGCTCGGGCTAAAGGGTTTGTTGCCCCCATCCCTTTTCCATGATAAATTCTACAAGCTTCTTCACATCATCACTTGCTTTTTTGTTGTAGTAGAGATAGTAGGGGCGTTTGATAGGATAGGATTCATCTTTCACGGTTTCCCGAGACGGCATAACCGCGGGTGAATCGGAGCTGGCTTTGATTCCCAAAATCTTCACATTCAGTTCATACGCAGAGGGAGATTCCAATGCATCTCTGATTCTCACATAACCTATAGAGCCGGGATTTTTTGCCACGGTTCTCATCATGTTGACGAATTCATCTAAACCGACGGTCTGCTCCGCAAAGGGGGCCTGGAGAAATTCTTCCTGCATGAAAAACAATGTGCCTGGATGTGTTTGACCCGCTCTGAAGATCTTCACTGGTTGATCACTCCCGCCAACTTCGCTCCAGTTGGTATACTCTCCCTTGAATATCCTCTTCACCTGATCGAGCGTAAGCGCATCGACAGCGATTTCGGGATGAACAACAATCACAATGCCTCCGTAACCGATGAGAACTTCAGCCAGCTCCAGCTTCTTTTCTGCGGCCTTTTGATTCTCTTCCTTCGTGAGCCTGCGCGAAGCCATGGCTACATCAGTCTTGCCATCCAGCAGCTCCGCAATGCCATCATCTACGGTAGCTCCGCGCTTGACCTTGACTTCGATGCCAGGCTGGTTCTTCATAAACATTTTAGAAAGCGTATGGACTCTGCCAAACATGCTTCCCGCGCCATCTACTTTAATGGCACCCTGACTCCTTTCGCTCTGAGCGCCTGCAGACGTGATCAAGGGTATTAGCATAATGCAAGCGATCAATACACAAAGGGTCTTCTCTCGGATTTTCCTCATGGCTGCACCTCCATTCATGTACTGTCTACCGTTTCTTTAAAACATCCATCCTAAGTTAACGCTCTCCCAAGTGGTGCTCCTCTTTTCCATTAGCGTTCACCCTCCCGATCACACCGATAGTTCCCGGAAGCAATATACATGCCAGCGATAGTGAGGAGAAAATGACAAAAGACTGTGCTTTCAACCAGATAAGATATACTTCAGCGGACGAAACGGGACAAAAACGAACGGATGTCAGCCTTTTTTACACCTTGTAAAAGCCGGGAAGGCCGATGAGTCAATTCTTTCAATATTATTACTGCTCAGCTTGAGCTGGTCACCCGAGGAAGGATTCAGCGAGTGATCCTTTATATCCCTTGGCTCGCCGACATATGCAATCGAGCCTGCAGCATGGCACGATGGACATCAAGCTTTGTCTGAGCCCGAGCTATCGCAGTGAATTTGTATGGAATCGAATGAAAAGAAACGAACGCATACTCCGCGGGCTCAAACAGGCTGTGGTCAGCGGCAGGTGGATCGACCTCCCTGAAGCCTTGATCCACTCGGGCCGGCCGCTGATTTGAAAAACACCGGACATTCCGTTTCTAAACCTAAACAATCAGACACACGCCTGACCCGTCTGGGTAAGCCTCGCAAGAGCGCATTTGAATTTGCCTGCGGCGATGGGCACAACAAGCTCGCCTTCCTCAAATATCGCAGCCGCAGTTATGCTCTCCTCTCCATAGAAATCCGCGTTGGCCCTGCTATCGATCTCAAGTGAATCTCCTTCCATCATGATTCCCCCGATTTCTGCTTTGCTATGCTTATATACGAGGATTTCTGCCGATAGGTCTTGCCTCGCGCCTTTTTCGCTGCCCGCCCCGACGGGGCCTGGCGCCGCCGCCATATCGATACCCAGAGTAGTTTTCCGACTGGAAACGGCATCAACGCTGTTGGAACCCATGAGCAGGAGAATAATATCGGTCGGCTTGGTCCCGGACACTGTTTTCAAGCTTGTACCCGTCAGTGTGACAAAGGCCGGACTACTCCATCTGCCATCCTCAGTTCGGACCACCATGACACCATTGCTCGAATAACCTCCCGAGCCAACTGCTATTTCGAATACATTGGGGATCACGATCACGCCATGGGCTTTTTCCAGAATAGAAGAAGGAATGGCATCGGCACGGGCTACAAGACTATTATTGATGATCTCCGTAGCTGCAAGTATCTTCGTCTCCTGATCGGTTCCCGCTGATGCTTGTGCGGGCAGCAGAAACGCTGAGACTGATAAGATCATTGCAACCAATAAGGTAGCTGTCTTCATCGTTTTTACCTTCTTCCCCTCCCCTATCGTCTTAGACGGAGCGAACCGCGCAACTATTGTCTTGCAAGATTCTTCTCCTTCAGACGGTTCAACAGATCGTCAAACGAGCTGTTTGTCAGTATTGAACTGAATTGACTTCTGTAGTTATTAACCAGGCTTTCCAGCTTCCCGCCCTGGAATGAAGTCGGTATTCGAGTCCTATCTTGCCCGTCTTGCTTCCTTCCACAAGGGCATTGACAACCGCGCGATCTCCTTCTTCCTCTTTTGGCTGATAGGTAATCTTTTCATCCGTATATTTTTCAATCTTATCGATATAAACGCTGAAAAGAAACTCGCTGAAAGCACGCACGTAATCCTGCTGTCTTGCCGCAGGCTGGTTATTCCATTCAGGACCCAGAGCTCTTTTGGCCATCTCTTCAAAGTCAAAATACTGGTCTACGACTGTTCGAATTTCCGCTCTGCGCTTCTGCTCGTTTCCCGTTTGCTGTTTAAGAATCGTAAGGACCTTTTCCGTTCCCGTCTGAACAGTCTCAAGAGGCCCAGAGCCTGCTCCCGCCTGATAGATCGAAACGCAAAAGAAGAGCGTCAAGGCGAACGTCAACATCGACGTTTTCAGAGCCACCGCCGTCAGTCTCGATTTGATTGATGAATGAATAGAAGGCATTTTTCCCCTTTCCGTTGGTTTGCAGCTCGATTTTTTAGTCAGATTCAGTGAAGAATTTTATCAATCCGGTAAGCCGCCACATCTATGGTATCATCCATAGGATTGCCGACGACCGGAACAACCGAAATAACCGCTCCCCCGGCACGCATCGAAACTGGAGCAGCCCTTGGTGAGAAGCAGCCGTTGAGCAGTAGTGGGAGGGTTATCAGGATGAGAGACGCACAATAAAATTGTGCGCCTCCACGCTTTCACGAACATTCGACTCTGTTATTATCTTCTCCAGTATCCCGGCACCCATTGCCAGCCACTACCCGTCTGCTCCCAATGACCAGGTACCCAGACAGCTCCTGGCTGGACGTTGACCCACTTGCCGCTTACCCACACATAATCCCGACCATTCCATTCCCAATAGCCTGGCACCCAGGTGTACCCATAACCTGGCGCTACCCCCGGAGATTCCATCCGAAGCGGAGGGGGCGCCGGAGGCTGTTCAACCACTACCACTTCCTTTCTCACAACTTCTTGTTGTGGAGCTGGCGTAACTTCAGTTCTGGTCACTTCTCTGGATACGCAACTGGTTGAAATGACAAGAATTGCACCCATCATTACGATCAACAACAATGACATACGTCTCATGTTTCACCTCTCTGTTCGCTGGTCCTGCCTGCTTATGATTTCGTCCCCACTCCAGGTACTTCGCAACAAGGACTTCGGGCTTGGTTCGGAGTGGGAGCCCAGGTGATGGCAAGCTTTTGCCCGCCTAGCAGAGCAGATCTCTGATCTCTATCTCGATATGACCTTGTAATAGCTTCTATTTACCTCCACCCCGGGATGCGGATAGGTGCGCATGACTTCGGAATGGTAGATGTAGGGTCTTGCCGTATTCATCTCCAGCAGCACGGACGCTCCCAGATTCTCTCCAACATTAGCCGGCAGGCCCGATGATTCTATCCATTGTCCTTTCGACTGATAAAAGTACATCCCTCTATCCAGGTCGAAGTAAACGAATGCAGCAGGATAATACCGAAAGCTGTAAACCGGGCCGTAGCCTGCAGGGCTCCACGGAGGCGGGCCTGATCTCTCTGCCGATACCGGTGGACGGGCTGGAGCTTGTTCGACGATAGCAGCATGTTGTGGAGGATAATGAGCTTTCACTTCAACGTGCATTCGGTAGGGATCTCTGATATTCATCCGCAGAGTGACGAAATCGCCCAGTCGGTCTCTTAGATAGCGTGGAAGCGCCGGAGACTTAATCCACTGACCGTTATCCTGATAAAAATACAGCTCTCTCACAGGGTCGTAATATACCTCCTGAGCAGGAAAATACTGATACCTGTAGGGTGCGTCCTGGCCTGGAGGGGGCGCCCATACAGGAGATTCCCCATAAACCAGGCCCGCGGCGCCCCTC
>JAVEVM010000240.1:0-5827 GCA_034005055.1 Desulforhabdus sp.
ATCTTCGAGGCTAGTCGATCGATGGCTTTCCTTGGGTTGCTGTGCGAGGTAGGCAGGCACACGCCTGGGCTCTTCGCTGGTGCGTTGCGACCGCTACTGCTGGTTCCGGACACCTACTACATGGAGACGATGTACGCGAGGAATGGTGGGCTCCAGTTCGGGACACCGGCGTCGCTTCGAGAAGGCGAATGGTTCTTCAAGCGGGCACGAGACTGGGACAGCATGGAACATAGGCAATGCCGTTTGGTAAAGATAGCGTCCTTCCTCTTTCACCGGCATAAGGAATCGCTGGAAGCGCTTTTGTCAGCTCGGGAACGCTGGCAAAATGCCGTGCAGAAAGAGGATGGTAATGAGCGTTGGCGTCAGCACACGCAGGCGCTTATTGCGACTTTCGATCAGAAGAACTGGAAAGAAGTTGAATTGCCTGACGGATCGAAAGGGCTTGCATTCGAAGAGCCTGAACACCTGAAGACGCCGCGGGAACAGCTGGCACAGTGCGAAAAGCAGATCCTGCTGCTGACGCTACCGATGACTTGCCGAAAGATGATTGACGAGGGAAGTGGCCTTGATAGTGAGGAAATCCCAGCGTTCATAAAGAGAAGCAAGGATCTCGTCGGATTTGAGCCAGAAGACAGGGACGCAGCTCGCATTGCTCCGGTGGCTAGCAGTCTTCTCGGTACCGCTGCTGTTCTGTTTCTGCTTCATCGGGACTGGCTTCGTAACAATCCTGATGAAGAGATGTGGTGTATCGAAGTATTGAACCAAACACTGGTTGCCCCACCCCCCTGGCCGGAATTCGATATGCCTGAGTCAGTTGGGAATCATGATTGGGATCATTTTGCGTGCGAGATTGCGGTAGTCATCTGGTCTGAGTCCCCGACGGAGGAGCTTGCACGGGAGAGAATCTTCCATCTGACCTTCGCAAAGCACTACACGGCGGCCGGCGCGTTACTGAGAAGGGCTTTTGAACGCCGAAAAGATCTCGGTGAAGGATTCTGGCAGTTGGTGAATCTGGTGCTTGAGTGGGCAGCGATTCGTTGGGAGATTCGCGATGCTCAATACCGCGACGAGAAACCTGATTTCACGGAGTGGGTATCGGAAGCCAAAGAACGGTTTTTGACAGGTAAATTCGGAGCGGCAATGCCAGACTGGGGGGTACGCAGTCTGCTAGATGGGAGACTGTGGGCTGCCAACAGTCACCCCCGCTACCTGGGTAAGGACGCCCTGCATTTGCTGACAAGAATCTCCAGGATTGACGCACAGCAGATACAGGCAACATTCGCGGGGATGTTTCTGCCAGCGCAGGCGGCTGATAATTCGGAACGCGAGCGTTTCCTCAAGTTTTGGGACCAGGCACAGGTGATGTGCTTGGCAGGAACACATTTCTATGACGAGAAGGGCCAGGAGATTGCGAGGACGCTCACGGAAGCCGGCTTGCCCTATAACACTGACAACTGGGTTCTTGAGCAGCTCGCCGTCGTGGTTGGGCAAATGCGCCCGGAAGACAAACCCGAGAGGTTCTGGCAACCGATACTTGCGCTTGGAGCACGTGCAGAGCACTGGGTTGATCGGTTTCTCGATCACTGGTTTATGGACGCCAAGAAGATGATGGATCCAGCAGTGTTCGTAGGTGAGTGGAAGCGCATGATTGACTTCTGCCTGGCTTCTGAAGCTTGGGATGTAGAAGGGGGGCGGGCTGGTTTTAATCTGCCGTCACTCTGGATGTCTCTGATGGGGCTGCCTCGTTTCACGACAAGCCTATGGCGGGATGACGATGCTGCGATGGTCGAGGAAGCGGGTGAGCATTTCGTGAAAGTGGCTGGGCATGTGTTGGGATCAGCTCACAATGCTGTGCACTTCTTCTCATGGCTGACCGAAGCATCGGCAAAGGGCATTCGCAAGCAGTTGTTAAGACCAATAGCTGATGTGGGGCTCTCAGCATCGAACTCCTGGTGGGAGGAAAGACATCTGCCCAAGGTGATGGCACGGTATTTGGGCTTAGTATGGGATGAACACGCTACTGCGTTGGAAAAGGGCACGGAACTGAAGAAAATCTTTTTGTCGCTTGTTCACAGGACGGCCGGAACCCAGGAGCCGTTAGCTATGGAGTTACAGACGCGGATCGCACAAGGCAATTAGGATGAAATTAAGCATACGCATTATCGCGGTCGGAGTAAGATATATACCACGACAGCAACGAGAAGCGATGATTATGAGAAATAGGAATGAGTTTGGCCGACGATGAAAAGATGTCTTTTCGCGGTCGGAGTAAGATATCTTATTGGCAGGCAACGGTTAATGTGTATTAATCGAAAAATGCCACGCCCGAGAGGCAATGAAACATGGGCAAATATTGTGATTAGCAGAAGGGCATTGATTCCATGGCGAGAATAATTGGCACGGCGGGAGAGTTTCAGGGCGAGGAGGGGATTCGGCGGAGAGTGAAGGCCATCGCCGCATGGTTTCTTTTTGTATGTGTATTGTTTTTTATATTTGGATTTGCTGCGGCCAGGTATGACGTCCGGTGGGCGATCGGTGCCATCGTCTTCATTGTCCCGGTCATCTGGCTTGCTAATCGTTGGTCGGAGATGGAACTGCGCAGCGTGCAGAAACATGAGGTTGGCGCCGACGGCGAGCGCAAGATTGGCAAGTTGCTCAAAGACCTGCCGGATGCCTACACCGTAATCAACGACTTCGATTTTGTTGGCAGCTACGGCAACATTGACCATCTGGTGATTGGCCCGAAAGGGGTTTTCGCAATTGACGTGAAGAATTGGCGCGGCACGGTCAGCTCAGACGGCGACGGCGAACTGCTCCTGAACGGACAACCGACTGACAAGCCCATGGTTCGTACTTTCACGCGGCGCGTGATGGAGCTGAAGGACCGTCTCAAAGCTCTTGTCGAGCTCGATCCCTATGTCCAAGGCCTCTTCGTCTTTCCCCACACCCATGTAGAGGCAAAATGGGGCAAGACGGGATCTGTGCACTGCATTCATGCCGATCAGATTGCCGACTACATAGCCAAGTACAATGGCAGCAAGCCAATCCCTGTCGCCGAGGCTTCTCGGCTGGTCTCCGCGGTCAACGCCCTGCGTGGGCTTGCTCGTCCCGAGGTGCCTCCGGCGCAGTCCGAAGGGCAGAACTAGTCATAACCGTCGCTGCGCTTCGCAGTCGAATCTACCAAATAGTACGAGTCCACTTGCGGTCGGAGTAAGATATGTTTTGGGTGGGCAGTGGGTAATGGCGAACATGAAAGAATGAGCACGCCCGCTGGCTGGTGGAAATGGGGGCAAATTCTCCGGATTGGGGAGGGGAGCGGGAGGGTCGGACAGGTCGGACAGTTTTGACGGGGTGGGCTGACCGCAAGAAACGGCTCATAAATGGCTCAGACGGCTCATTGGTTAGCCGGGGACGTACACACATATATGTTTTCTAGGATTTTGCATTTGAGGACGGCAGGGGCGGGACTGCTCCTTTGCTTAAAATCGAATAACGAGCCTGATATATAATCCTAAAGCATTACAGAGTTATCCCGGGATAGGCTATAAAAAAGCGTGTTGCAAGAGGCTCAACCATTTTGGCCGCCATAAATTGATTTAAGCAAGACATGATGGTTGTAAGCATCAATAAATGCGGGCGTGAATCTCGCACTGAGCACGGAGCATGGCCCGGAGCAGGGCGAGCCGGTAAAGGCCAGGCTCCGGGAAAGGCGATGTGGTCGGCCATTGCGATATTTCTGATCTCCATCCGGGTGGCGACAGCGACCGAGCCATTTGTTGTTCTGGATACACCTTCCAGCCGCAGCGGTTATCTGGCATCCTTGCTGATCAATGAAATTCCTTTCCCCGGCGAAAGGGGTTATAAGAGTGTTGCCGACAGCCAGGCGGCGGCATTGGCGATATTGTGGGTGCTTGAATCGCGCATCAGCAAGGTGCCGCCGGGATATACTCGGAAGGCGGTTTCTGGCGTTTCGGAAGGCGACATCATCACCGTGATAACGGGGGGTTCCGGCAAGCGGCAGTGCGATGGCTTCTTCCTGGACAGCCAAGGAGCGCCGGCCATGGATTCCCGGGTCGGGGAGCGGATTGAGTACTTGACCAAGATTGCCAATGGCGGACGGGCGCCCGGCAATTTTGCCGCCTTGTTGATTTTCTGTCATAATTTAGCCAGGGGATATTTCAGGTCGGGGAAGCCTGGAGGGGTTGATCGTTTCGAGTATTTGCAGTGGATTTTGGGTGTCGCGGTGACTGGCCACGCCTACTCGTGGATGACCGATTTCGAGCGCTACCATCCGGGAGGCAATTTCATGACCATCCCAAATGAGCATGATGGCAGTCTTGGCGGCAATCGTTTTTTCACCTTGAGGAAGGAGCCGAAATGAAGGGAATCAGAGCAATCGAGTTGGTGCTGATGTTGCTGTTCGTCGGCCTTTCCGGCGGGGGGCAATCGCCCATCGTGACGCCTCCAGCCGAAGTCAGAGATCCGGATTATCTGCATGAAATCTGTCATTTTCTTTATCTTTGGTATTGGGAGGAGAACGACATCGCTATCCTCAAGGGAAATGACCGGCTTGAGATCTGGCTTGAGGTTCGCGAAATGGATCTGGATCCGGGGGACAAGAGCCGGTTCGTCGCGATTACGTTTCCTCAGCTCAAGCTTGAAGTCATGGTGAAAAAAAGCGACTATGCGATTCCGGAATTGGGGGTCGAGGTGAAAAGCCGCGGTTTCAAGGTGTGTGCGGTCAGAGCCCTGGGCGCTGCGGAGGTCGTGGCGCAGCCGGCGGGAAAGGTGGTGTTGGCCATGGCGATGACCGAGGTCATGGATCGCCTTTTCGCGGCTCGGAACCAGCGTGATTTCCCGACGGACTCGTTGCAGCGCAAGATTGCCGCCAGGCTGCATAAAAGCGTCGGTGCGGAGGAATGGCTGCGGCGGCGCGAGCAGGCTGAGGGCGGGCGGCAAATGGTTTATCTCGCACCGCTTTCCGCGGTGGCGAATGAAGCTTGGATATTCTGGGAAACAGGTCAAGTGATATTGCAAGTGAGCTCCGACTATGATTTGGATGGTGGCGATGTCGCCTGGATGGAGCATCATCTCCGGGTTCACGCCTTTGACTTGCGTGAGCAGGTCGTGCTTTCGCGCGAGGAGACGCCCGGCAGCAACGCCTATCTCAGCCGGAATCGTGCCGGGCGCATTCTTTACAATTGCGTCATCCTTGGCAGGCGTGAGTACCATGACCGGCCGGCCGAGGTGCGGAACACGGACTGACACGGACCGACACGGACAGGCGCGGACAATGATCTGCGAGGGGGATTATGAGTTTTGCCCTCCCGAGATGCTGCGCACTCGGTATATTGCCCCCCGGGGGTTGTTTATTATCTGGGCTGGAATTAGTTATGGTTATTCTAAGCCTCAAGGCATAGTTAAGATTCCCCCCCTTTTTTTGATTTTAAGATATGGCGTTGTTTTGTGGGCTCGATGAGGGGGAAGAATCCTGCCCGCTGGTTGCGGGATATCTGTCGCCCCTTCAGGGCTCTATTTTTTGTTGGTGGCTTGGTTCCCAGGGCTCACGCCCTGGGCTAAATCTGTCGCCCTTTCAGGGCTACCGATCACCACCGATCACCGATTACCGATCACCGATTTTCTGCGGGGTCTGTTTCTGCGGGGTCTGACCCCATAAGGGCGTTCTTTCACGCCCGGAATATTGCTACGGGCGGGGGCAGAGCCCGTCTTAGAATCACATTTTAGCCGGGGGATTCTTGGTATAAGGGTAAATCGGGGTGGCAGCCCTTCAGGCTGCGGGTGGGTGTGGGGCTGGCAATTGCCCCAG
>JAVEVM010000241.1:0-5822 GCA_034005055.1 Desulforhabdus sp.
GCTTATCCACCATCTCGGCAAGCCTCGTCTTTTCGGAGATATCTTTCTTCTCCCTGTATTTGAGGTCCGTAATGAGGAGAGCCTCTCCTTCAGTCTGCAGGCGGTCGATGCGGCCCTGGATCTGGTAGCGGCCTTCTCCGAAGGGAGCCGTAAGCTTCAGTTCCGCCCCCGTCACGCTGTCGGAAAAGAGAAGCAGCCGGCGCGTCTCCAACTCCCAGGCAGCGATATCGGAAAGAAAGCTCCGGACGATGGCCTTGCGGACCGCCTGGTCCGGGAGCTTTTCCATGAGATCCCGGTCCCGCTCCCAAGCCCTGTCGAATAGCTCATGCCACTGTTCGACGGCCGGGCGATGGTCCTTGAGCTCGGCGAAGAAGCGATGGAGGAAATCGCCGATGAGGAGTGCCGCCCCCTCTTCCGCTTCAAAGCAGGCGGGCGGCCGGATCTTCTCCAGGTCTTCGAGGATGAAACGGCAGGGGCAGGTGAAGAACTTTTGCAGGGAGGTGAAGGACCAGACGTGGCGCTGCAGCTTCTCCTTAAGCTCCGCGGTGTTCTCGACCACGAGTCTGCCATCGGGCACCCGGAAGGGGGTCGGGACCAGCCGGCGCTTCACCGCTGTTTGCCCGAATTCGGTGGCCAGAAAGGAGAAGTGAGGCGACGGAGCTGCGCCGCTTGTTTGATCGTAGAGGGCCGCGATGTGGGCCGTTCGACCGAAGGAGAGGAACTGACGCAGGGCCAGATCCTCTGCCTCGTATTGGGTCCGGTAGAGGCGCGGCAAATGAATCAGGTTCAGATAGGGGCCGCTAAAAGGTTTGCTCGGGAAGATGCCGCTGTTCATGGGCGCGATGACGGCGCGGCCAAAGGGGATGCCCGTTACGTCGCCCAGGCCCACAACCTGGATCGGGGCGCTCCGCCGGCCGTGAAGCCGGAGCTTCTTGGCACTGATGAGGTATTCGGCCAGGGGCTGCCACTCCCGGCCCATGAGGGGCCGGAGCCGCTCCAGTGTGTCGCAGAGGGTGACCGCCCCTTCGCAGGCGGAGCGGTCCGCCTCGTCGAGCTCGCTCCACCGAACAGTAAGCTCGGCGACGAGTTCCCGCCGCACTTCCGCAAACTGTCTGCCGCCGCGGACCGCCTGGATCAGGCGCTGGGCTGGGGCGAAGTGGGTGAAGGGGATCCAGGGGGCGAAGTTGACCTGGCCTCCAAAGGTGCGGAAGAGGAGTTGCCAGAGGTAGAAGGAAAGCCGCTCGTCCAGGGGCACAATGAAAAGCTGCTCACCATCGAGCCGAGTGGCCCGAAGAAAGGCGTCGACCTCATGGGCGAGGAGAATCGGGAGGCCAGCCCGCTCGCTGAGCTCCGAAAAGGCGAGCCCCTCGCCGGCGCCACGCCTCTCCGCTACGCCGAGGCGCCGGACAAGTGCAAGAGCCGTCTCGTATTCGGGCGGTTCTACCGGCATATGGGGGCCGAAAAGCGGCGCGTCAACAAAGCGGCGGTTCGCCGGGATGCGGCTGAAAAAGCCTTGGTTGGCAGGAGTCATGAGGGGCAGGCCGAAGAATAGGTCGCCCGCAGCCGATGCGAGTTTGGCAAAGCGCCCCGCCTCGAAGGGAGGATAGAAGAGCCCCTCAGCGGCAAGCGCGCTGCGAAAAGTCTCCAGCAGGTTGAAGAAGCCGTCGATCCGGGCTGCCTGTTCGAGGCCCATGCGCTCCAGGGAGCGCAGCTCCTCGGGCCTCACTGAGTACTCAGCGATCATGGAGAGGAAAGAGAGAAACCGCTGGGTATCGGCCGGCTGTACGGAGCGCCCCTCTTGCCGGCCCCTCAGAGCATGAAAACGGAGCAGAGCCTCCTCGTCTGCCACGGCTGAGCGGCCCGTAGCCGTGGCGATGCGGCCTGTCCTGTAATCGTCGAAGGAGAGAACGGTCGGAAGGAGGCCTCCGATCCGGCTGTGGATCTGGTGATGCAGAAAGTCACGGCCGCGGTTCGTCATCGAGACCACGGTCCAAGCGCTCATGTCGGGATAATGAGCGCGGAGATGCGCGATCAGGCTATCGACGGCCGGATGGAGGTCAGTGGGCACAGGATTAGGCTGGACCATTGGATCGGTCATAGGTAATAGATTCCTGTCTGTTCCCAGTTAGTTCAGTGAAGCCTCCTCGCTCGCGCGGCAAGACAAGGGTCATTCTTAGCCCAGCCGCAGCTGTTCAGGGCCCTGTAAAAATCTGCAAAGTTCTGTTGAGGACTCGCTCGCTCTTATAAACCACTCAGGGCATGCATCTATCCCCGCGGCAATCCACCGGGCATCCTGCAGAGTCTTTGATAAAGGCTATGCTATCAGATTTCAGCAGTTGGGATTTTGCCCCAAACTATGATTTTATGGAATGAATGCGACGTCGTTTCTTGGGGTGGGACTATACCACTTTTTGATCTATATTCAACAAAATGCTGCGGCAATTCGGCATAAGGATTTGTATTTGCTTACCAGGAATACTGATCTGATTAAGCCCAATGGCGACGGGATATTGTGTTCACCTACTAACAAACGGTTTTGAAAATTACTGACTCCGTGAATTACGATTTGAAAGATTCAACATGTTTGGCGTGAGCGGCGGTCACGCGCTCACGGCGTCCGCATACGCGCTTTCGCCGCCCGCTCGATGCCATTGTTAGACAGATTCACCGCGGCCCCGACGATCAGAATCGATGATGCGGAGCAGATGGGCGTCTGCGGCAGGAAGGACCCGAAGCGCAAGCTCAAAGTTCCCCGCATCGATGAATCCTGCAGCGGCATCGGGGTGAGTCGTAGCAGTTGGCAGAAACGCAACCAGGAGTAACGTGACTGAGATCTGAACCGTACACATCATGCGCGTCGCAAACTGGAAGAGAGTACTTGCGTTGAATCTGACTGCGTTGCAGCCGCACAACTCTGTACCGGTGCGCAAACGGCCACGAGCGTGCACGTAGGAATCGAGATCAGCCATAGAGTCAGCGAACCGCTCTCGGAGCTGGGTCTCGCGGGCAAACCGCTCAGCATGTTCCAGGGCCATGAGACGGTTGAACATCTTTCCCCAAGGAAGAGTTCGACACCCGTCGATTGCCCACTCTTCGAGGGTAGTTGCGGCCCGATCGGGCGACTGTTGTGCGCCAAAGCCGCCGGGCAACACCCAATTGACATCGTCAATCGCCGGCAGTTCGAGATCCGGAGGCAGCATCGTTCGAAGCAACTCCAGCTGCCGCTCCGTCACCACAGGCCCCTCTGGTAATGCCGCTTGAAGCAGGCTGAGTTCGCAGACGGAGCGAAGGGTTGCGTACGCCTGGACATAGAGACCGCTGTATGCAAGACACACGGAGTTTTTCAGCTGGAACGACGACTCGGTGTACGGAAGTCTGTGGTCGCCGAAGTAGGGCACCAAGTCGTCCAACGCCGCATATGCTCGAAGGTGCTCGATTAGCCTGCTCGCCAGACGGCTGCCGGATGCCGACGACAGGTACTCGCGAGTGTCAGCGGCCGCGCCAGCGACATCATTGAGGCCGATCCTCGCTTCGAGGTGCGCCGCGCTGTCAGTTGCCATCCTCTCCAGCCATTCTGTCTAACGTGAAGGTTAAGCGGCCCCACTGGCACGCTGTTGAAGAATAAGCTCCGCCGCGTCTGCGGGGTCCGCTCTTTAACCGCTTGTTAGGTGACATTTTGCACGAACCTACATTTGGGATATGCCGAGCAACCCCAGAACTGATTGCCCGCATTCGCCCCTTGATCTGCAGTACGCAAGATCATGCTGCTACCGCATTTAGGGCATTTCCGTTCCGTCGAAGGATTGGCTTGTGTTCTAAGTCGCTGGACGTGTTGGCGATGCGTTTCCCGAGATGGCTCAAGCCGACCGGACTGAATCTTCGACACGGTGGCTTGAACCTCAGGATCGCTCAACACGGGTTGATGAAATGATTTGATGTAGCTGATGTAGCCACCACCCCGAGTGACATTGTCCGGCATGGGCGACTTGAACGTGCTATCACCGGCGAAGACCACTACTGAGTGAATGACATCTGGTGGGACATCAAGCGTTCCCTCCAATGCCTTTATGTGTTTGTAGTTCTGGCGCAGCGGATTTTGGAATTTGAAGGACTTCTTGAAGATTTTTTGCGTCCACTGGGATTCATTTTCGCCCCCGAAGATCCAGCCCTTCATGTTCTTTGTTTCTACCACGAAGATCCCAAACCGAGATACGAAGATGTGATCGATCTGCGTAGTTCCGTCCGGGGTTGGCAGCGTTACGTTGTGGATTGGGTGGTAGGTTTCGGCGGGAAGCCTAAGCCGTGCTGCAAATTTGACTATGGCTTCTCCGAGCAATCCCTTGAACCACGGAGTCTTGAAGACTCCGAGAACAGGCAAGATGGGGATAATCCACCAGAGCTTAAACACCTCGTTGATAATCGGGGAGTAATCCATCGCTAACTGTCACCTAACGGTTGGGTTCAGCCGCCGCGCGGGAGCGGGAAAGGGCCTTTGCCACGAGAATAATTACAGAGCGCGTAGAACCGCCGATTTGCGCGCGCGGAGCGCGGTCGGCTGCAACCCGTTGTTGGGCGGCATTACAGCCCATACTTTAACGCCAGTTGCTCTGTGAGCCAAGATAGAATACCCTTGTTTCTCATGTGCTGGACGATGCGTTGCCAACTGCACTTCCGAAGCATAGTCGGCTCTTGCAGAGCCTGTTGTGTTGCTGCAAAAGCGACAAATCCCTTTCCATTTTTTTGAAAAGCCGGGTTGCGTTCATCGTAAATCAACACTACATGCCCATTGGTCGATGATACTTGTCCATCCGGCCTAACACCAACCGCTAAAACATTTCGTATCAATTGATAATTCGCTTTCAATGGGCAAGGAGCTAAATCCTGTTCGCTATTCCAGCAGAATAACTGCGGGATATATCGCCAATACAATACCCCAATCTCAGTTAATGAACATCGCTCGTCCCTTGCCCTTTGCTTTGAGTATGTTCCATTACAATGTTCGCTCTCGTGATTTGAATCTGCCGGCGTTAATCGTGGCCGCGAACACGTCCCGACTTCCGATTCCGTAAATTTGCACTCAATCGCTACCCGATAATCGCCCCCAAGATAGCCGTCAAGACTTGTACGGCGTGGCTCTCCAAGATAATCTATCTTGGACTCCATAGCAAAGTTATCAGACAAGGCTTGTGCTTTGCCCAGTAACATCATCCCATCATCATCCTGCAATTCGGTTAAGCTACTCAAACAACCATTTATTGCCAGGTTTCCCAAGACGCTCTGCGCCAAAGCCTGCGAACTATTCATACTCCGAAACCACTTGTGCCGATCGGACTCTGGCAATAGAGCCAGCAATCTATCAATTTCCTGCTGGCTTGCGTTTGTTTTAACTATGACATTTCGCCATGCTTCATTGATACGAAAAACAGGAGGGCGTATGTCCTGAGCAAGGGGATGGTCAAAGAATTCTTGCCATACAGGAAACTGGCTCTTTTGGTATTCCCAATATCGCTGATTTAATTCGGCCTTGTAGTCCACCATCTGACTTGGCATCTTTTCCCGTTTCACCTTTACATGCACGCTCGCTTTTTATGCCGCCCAACTGTGTTTATACAGTCTGTCAGTGCTGTCCGGTTAAGGGTTGAATAAATTCATTTGGTTGCTGATTACGGGTTCCATATTTTGTTTCATAGCGTCTTTAACCAGTTGGTGGATGGGTTTCTTCTCGAAGAGATTGACCTCGAGGATCTGCAGCAGGGTGTGAAGGCTTCCGGGCAGATCGAGCCTCTTTTTCATGATGGCGACGAGCAGATAAACGCTGACAG
>JAVEVM010000242.1:0-5821 GCA_034005055.1 Desulforhabdus sp.
ACTGGGCAGCCTGGTTCCTTGCTCGTGAAGAGTGCCGGACGGATAAAAAAGACGCAAGTCGGGAGTGACTTTGTGCGAGTAGGCTTCGGATACGATGTACATGCCTTCGTTGAAGGCCGGCCACTCATTCTGGGAGGAGTCGAGATTCCCTATACGCATGGCTTGCTGGGGCATTCAGATGCCGATGTGCTGCTTCATGCCATCTGTGATGCTCTGTTTGGCGCTGCAGCACTGGGAGATCTGGGGCTGCATTTTCCGGATAGTGATCCGGCGTACAAAGGAGTTTCCAGTGTCGTGCTGCTTGAAAAAACGGTGACTTTGGTGGCGCAAAAAGGATTTGCTGTTGCGAATATTGACAGCACTCTGGTACTGCAACGGCCGCGGATTGCGAGCTATGTCCCCGTGATGGTTGATAACATTGCCCGTGCCATGCACGTTCCCGCAGGTTGCGTGAGCGTCAAAGCCACTACTACAGAAGAGCTCGGATTCACGGGAAGAGAAGAAGGAGTGGCTGCCTATGCGGTTGTTCTCCTGCAGGAGAAGCGGTAATCGTATCGCACAGTCGGGTGAGAAACGGAGATCGTTTTTAGTCTCGCTGTTCACTGCCCGTGGCTTATATTCAAAGGAACGGAGAACGAAAAGAGATGGCCCTGCAAGTTTTCAACACACTAACCAAGAGCAAAGAGCAATTTGAACCGCTGGAGCCTGGAAAGGTGAGGCTATACGTTTGTGGTGTAACGGTTTACGATTACTGCCATATAGGACATGCGCGCTCGGTTATCGTGTTCGATGTCATATATCGCTATCTCCGACACCTGGGCTATGATGTCACATATGTTCGCAACTTTACGGATATTGACGACAAAATTATACGCCGCGCCAATGAAGAAGGTTCCGATTACCGGGCTGTTGCTGACAAATATATTGCTGCCTTCAGTGAAGATATGCGAGCTCTGGACGTTCTACCTCCAAGCCTCGAACCGCTGGCCACCGAGAATATCTCGGAAATGATAGGGCTGATCGGCCTACTGATGGAGAAGGGCTTCGCTTACCAGGCAGGCCCGGGATCGGATGTGTACTTTCAGGTTGAGCGTTTCTCCGCCTACGGCAAGCTTTCGGGGCGAATGCTCGATGATATGATGGCGGGAGCGCGGGTTGAAGTCGATCCGAACAAGCGCAATCCCTTCGATTTCGTGCTGTGGAAAGCAAGCAAGCCCGGGGAGCCGGCCTGGGAGAGCCCCTGGGGTCCGGGCCGGCCGGGCTGGCATATCGAATGCTCGGCGATGGGCAATCGCTACCTGGGGGTGACTTTCGATATCCATGGGGGCGGAAAGGATTTGATTTTCCCCCACCACGAGAATGAGATTGCTCAAAGTGAAGCCGCTTTTGAAGCTCAGTTCGCGCGCTACTGGCTGCACAACGGTTTTGTCAACATCAATAATGAAAAGATGTCGAAGTCCCTGGGTAATTTCTTTACGATCAGGGATGTTTTGCAGCAGGTGCACCCGGAGGCATTGCGCTTGTTTGTGCTGAGCAAGCATTATCGAAGCCCGGTCGATTTTACTGATGAAACGATTGCTGAGGCTGAAAGAGGGCTGGAGAAGCTATACGGTACTCTGGCGGCAGCGGAAGAGAAGGTCACAGGGTGGTCGGCCGAAGATGTCCCGGAAAAAGGGCTGCAGGCTCAAGACGAAGAGCTCTACAAGGCGATTGAGGGGCTGCCGCAAGCTTTCACGGAGGCTATGGACAACGATTTCAATACGGCTCAAGCCATCGGTTATCTGTTCGGCGTGCAGCGGCATCTGCAGAGATTCTTGGACCGGTTCGGCAGGAAGAAGCTGAAAGGAGCCGCTGCTGCGCTTGCCAACAGAGCGGCCTCAATGTTGCAACAGTATTCAAGGATTCTGGGGCTTCTCAATCGAGAGCCCCGCCTTTTTTTCGAGCAGCAAAGGAGCTTGAAGCTTAAGGCAACGGGCCTAAGCGCGCAAGAAATCGAGCACTCCATAGAGATGCGGCAGAAAGCTAGACAAGCTAAAGATTTTGCCGAAGCCGATCGAATCCGCAACGAGCTGGAAAAGAAAGGAATACAGCTGGAAGACAGCCCCGAAGGGACCCGCTGGCGGGTAACTGTGTGAGCTTTATTCAAGCTTTGCCACAGCAACTTCCGGGGATGCAGCCCCGGGATGCTGGTTGTGATCCGCAACAGCCCGTATCTCCGGCGCCCGCAACCCTTGCGCCATTTTTTACTCCAGAGGCGCTGGAAGTAACCGACAAGAGTTTTTTCATCTCTTTGCTCTGGCAGTGCGGGCAGGCGATTTGTTCTTCCTGTGCAAAGATGAGATGTTCCGAGGTGGATCCGCATTCGGTGCAGATATATTCAAAAATAGGCATTTTTCTTGTCCCTTTATCAATGGTGATTCTTGGATTCAGCCTGTACCCGGGATATCGGGCACAGGCTGATGGGGTTAGTGGCCGCAGCCGCCACCATGACCGTGCCCGGCACAAGTGTGCTGCGGGGACATTTCAGGCAGTCTGCCGATTTGGATCATCTTTAGATTGTCTCGAACCGTGCCTTGCATAGCCCTATATACGCGTATGCCTTGAGCCTGAAGCTTCATCAAGGCTCCCATGCCGATTCCGCCCACTGCCACTCCATCCACCCTGCGTCCGCCAAGGGCTAATAGAGGTTGACACATGCCGTGTGCATGATGTTGGTCGCCATTGGCAATTTGATCCACATCGTTTGTTTCGGTATCAACGATGATGAAGCCTGGAGCAGAGCCGAAGTGCCCGTAAACAGTACTGTCCAATCCTTGCAAGTTCTCCGTGGGAAAACAGACTTTCATTGTCTAATCTCCATTTAATCCAATATTACAACCGCTTGTTTAAGTTTCTTTTCTGGATTCAGCAATTGACGGGATATATATGTGTTAATGCACGATTTGTCAACATGGTCCGGCCTCTGCTTGAAAAAGCATTGTAAAATGCTATAAAGGAAACTCAGAAAACCTAACCAACTGTCAGGAGGAAGGCGTGATGGAATCTACAGAGTTCATTAATGCTAAAGACGTATTCATCAAGACAGATCGCATTCAGGGTAATATGGTTGTTCTCAAGGAATCCGAAGAGGACACCAGCTATTTTCTGATGTTTGTAGGGGATGCCGAGATCACAGCTATCGCCAAGGAAAAAGGGCTGGTCGAGCCTAAGCGTCCCTTAACCCATGATCTCTACCTTTCCATTCTGAACCGCGCCGGTATTAAATTCGACCGCATTGAGATTTTTGAAATGCAGGAAAATACCTACTATGCGAAGGTCTATGCCGATATTGGTGATGAACAGATTGAATTTGACAGCAGACCGAGCGACGCGGTTGCATTGGCGCTGCATGAGAAGTGCCCCATCTGGGTCTCCAAACGGCTCCTTCGCCGTGAACTAAGTACTGAAGAAGTTCAAGAATATGAGGCCATCGTGAGAACCGTGAAGTTTTAGGTTCGTTGCCGTTAATGGGGAGGCGGGATAGATTCTTATGGCAATACAATCGTCTAGTGCCACATTTACTCGATTCTTCGTACCTGATCCGGTTACCGAAGACTTTTGGAGCTACGTTGATGAACAACTTCGTGCCGGGAGCTTCAAGGAGTGTGAAGACGGCCAGGAGCAGGCAGCCGGCTTTTCGTCCTGGGATGATTTTTTCGATGCGAGCTTTGCCTATGGCTCCTATCACAAGGGCGAGTATGTGGCTTTCAACTTTCGCCTTGACCAGCGAAAAGTACCGGCAATCGTTTTGAAGCAGCACATTCGGCAGGCTATCCACAAATATCGGAGTGAGCATGAGGGGAAGTGGCCTTCCAGGCACGAAAAGATGGAAATTCAAGAAAACGTGCAGAACTGGCTGCTGAACCGAGTGTTGCCTCAGCCCTCACACTGTGAGGTGGTTTGGAGTCCAACTGGAAAGTGGATGCTGTTGGGGACTACCAGCAGCAAAATGATGGAGGCATTGCTGGAGCTTTTTGAACGTCGGTTTAATATCTACCCCGTTCCTCTCTATCATGTGCATTGGGCACTCAACCTCACTCCCCTGACCAGCAATCAGAAAGACAAGTTGAGCTCCATGGTATCCGTCAAATCGCCCCAGGCTTTAAACGACGGACGTTTCCTCGGGTATGAATTCTTGACCTGGCTGTGGTGCGTTTCGGAGCTCTCTGACGGCAAGTTAAAACTGTCCGAAAAACAGGCTGCGGAGTTGACCCTTGGAGAACGGGTCGTGTTGTGTCTTCCCGGCGAGGGTAGAGAAAAGGTCATTTGCACGACCCAGGCCAATGCATTGCATGAGGCCCGCACAGCGCTGCAGCAGGGGAAATTTGTCGAAGAGCTGCAGATTTTCCTTAGAGTTGGAGAAAACGACTACTTCTTGACTCTCGACAGCTCTCTTTGGACCATCAAGGGACTGAAGACTCCCAAGCAAGCGCCTGATTATGAAGAGGAGGATTCTGAGGGAAAATTCCTGGAAAAGATGTTTTTCATTGAGGAAGTTTCATCCGTACTCAACGCGATCTACGCGCAATTTCTTGCCAACCGGCTGAGTCCCGCCTGGGATTCCGATATCTTGCCCGTTCTCAAACAATGGATTGAAGGCAAAGAGCAGCAGCAAGCAATACCGTTCTGACGCTGCCAAGGCTTGACAATGGGCGCTCTTTTGCAAACCGAGGTGTTGTGGGGTGAGGTTCGCAGGCACTGGATAAGCATCTTATTCGTCCTCATCACCCTCATCACCATTCTTCTTTTCACGGCCCTCCGCTGGTATCTCAAGAGACGCTGGAAGCTATTAGTGAAGCAAAGGCTCGATGATGAGCATGAGCTCGATTTGCTGCCGCCCGTAAGCGCTAAAGACCGAGAAGCTCTCAAGCTCATAAAACAGCTGCGCAATCAAGTCTGGGAGCTTCCCGAAATTGAGCTGCGCCTCAGTGTCGAGGCCCTAAGCCTCTATGCCGTACGCATCGTGAGGTCCATTGCTGCCATTTATCATGAGCAGTCCGCCGTACCCGAATATGAAGCGTCGCTGATAGAATCGTTGCAACTGGTTCGCCGTGTAACCTCTCGATTGATTCGTCTTGCTTCTCTCAGCCCGTTTCGATTTTTGGGCGAACAAAAATTAAGCGACTATCAACGATATTACCTGGTCTACAAGAAGATCAATGAGAACCCTTTGCTGCAGATGTTAAAGCAGCATCGGCGCCTTTACCGTGTCGCCCGTTGGGCTATGGATTTGAAGAATATCGGCAATCCTTTTTATTGGGTCGGTAAAGAATTGAGCCGAGAAGGGTATTTTTTTGTGCTGAGATGGTTTTACCTGGCCTTCGTCAGCCAGGTTGGAAGGGAAGCCATGCAGCTCTACAGCGGCCGGCATTTTCAAAAAGAGGAAGACCGTGACGCCGTGCTGATATGCTATCGCCTGTTTGCTCTGACAAAACAATGGTCCGGACCTTTGCCTGAAGACTGGCCGGCTCTGATTGATTTCGTCTCCAATCAGTCTTCACTGGAGTCCGAAAGCAGAGTCGATATCCTTTCAAGATGCGCCAGAGATCATCTGCCTAAAGATCTGGAAAGTCAGGTTGTGCAAACCGAGAGCGGCAAGAAGTGGTATCGGCAGGGACTGAAAACCCTTCTCGCACAAGCCCCGCAGCTGACGTTGCGGAGTGAAATCATTCAACGGGAAATGGAAAAGCTGGATGAGAAAGAGGATAGTTCGGAGCTGCCTACAAGATCCAAACTTTGGCGGCTTAAACGAACAGAGAAAGGAGAGGAGAGCTAAGCTTCG
>JAVEVM010000243.1:0-5818 GCA_034005055.1 Desulforhabdus sp.
CCTTATCAGCGGGGTGGCAACGGCGTGTTCGATATGGTGCGCCATGCGGGTCCTATGGTGAAATTCGTGCTTCTGGCCCTGTTGCTTCTTTCGATCGGCTGTTGGTGCGTGATTGCATTGAAGGTGCGGCTGATCCGGCGTGCTCAAAAAGAGTCGAACCAATTCATTGACATTTTTCGACAACGCAAGAACTATGCTGTTTTATTCAGAGATGCTCAGCTCTTGGAGGAAAGCCATCTTGCTCAAGTGTTTCGGGTTGGCTATGTTGAGTTGAATCGTTTAAGCAAGTCCCTGGAAACAAAAAGCTTGCAGGAGGCCAAAGTTAACCCCGAGATTCTTTTGGAAAACGTGGATCGGGCGATGCTTGGGGCGATTACCTCCGAGACGCAGCGCTTCGAAAAGTTTCTGCCTCTTTTGGCCACCACGGGAAGTACGGCGCCATTTATCGGTTTGTTTGGAACGGTGTGGGGAATCATGACCAGCTTTCAGGAAATCGGCTTAAAGGGAGCGGCAAATCTCGCGGTTGTGGCGCCAGGTATTTCGGAGGCTTTGGTGGCGACCGCTATGGGTTTGGCGGCGGCAATCCCTGCTGTCGTTGCCTACAACCACTTTTCCAATAGAATCCGTTCGCTGGAAGGTGAAATGAGCCATTTTGCCGCCGATTTTTTGAACATGCTTAAGCGTGACCTGATGCGGCGAGGCAGACCGGAAGAGGTGCAATCGGACCGGCGTTATGCTGTGCAGGAGTGAAGGCGAACTCTAGCATGGGAATGCAGACCGCAACTATAATGGGGATTTTGGAATGCAGGTAAACGGAAGCAATGCAAGAGGACGAATGGTCAGCGAAATCAATGTCACTCCATTCGTGGACGTTATGCTTGTGCTGCTCATTATATTCATGGTGACAGCGCCGCTGATGACTCAGGGAATCGACGTCAAACTGCCCGAGACGAGTGCGCCGGCAATCCCGGCCGAGAAAGAACGCCTGATGGTAACGGTTGGCAAGGATCAGAAGGTTTATATAGACGAATACGTAGTTGCTCTCGAGGATCTGGGACCCAAAATCGCTGCCATCTACCAGAATCAACAGGGACGCCAGGGTGTTTTCTTGAGGGCCGACGAGACACTTTCTTACGGGTTTGTAGTAAAAGTCATCGGGATTATTCGCGAGGCGGGCATCGACCAGATTGGCATGGTGACCGAACCGCTCACCGGAAGCGAGCGGAAATCAGTGCCCCGCAGTTGATCCGTTTGCCAACTCGTCAAGGCGAAGGATGAAAATGGAAGGCTGTCCTCTGTCTTAAACGGGATTTAACTCATGGAAGCTCTATCTTTAGCCCCACGCAAACTTTCAAGCGGCGACCTGTTGACCGCTTTGATCTGTTCTTTTCTGGCCCATGCCGTTATTCTCTTTATGGCGTTGTTCTTGCCTCATTTGATGCCTCGTCAGGCCAGCCAGGTCGCCTTTTATACCGTCAACCTGATCTCCGCTGACGAACTGAAAGGCTCCGCTGCGCCTCCGTTAAAAGGTGAAAGTAGCGTGGCAGTGAAAAGCAAGCCGGCTGCTGAGACCAAAACCAGCACCAAAAAAGCCACCGCTGCTCAGAAGAAATCGTCTTCCCCATTGGTGCCGGTCAAGCGTCTGCAATTCGATGAAGCGCCAAAGAAGGCAGTGACCGGAGTAAAGAAGCTGGAAACTTCTGAGCTGCCTAAAATAGCTGCCCGCACCGAAGGTGCCAGCTCTATCGAAAAGGATTTGGACAAGCTCACCAAAAAACCCAAGAGCTCTTCTCCGCCTGTGCCGGAACCGATTCAACAACAGTCTTCGGGTTCCGAACAAGAATCTGCAGGGGAGGAGTCTCCCTCGTCGTCGCCGGCGCAATCCGGCGAGAGCGCAAAAAAAGCCACTTCCGGCACACCTGAAGGAAGTGCGCATGGATCAGCTCAAGCAGGCTCCGGTAGCGGGCAAGTCGGGCTGGCGCGGCGCCTCTATTATACCGAAATATGGAATGCCATCCGTAGCAAGTGGGCGCTTCCCGACTTTTTGAAAGAGCAGAGTCTGGAGGCGATTCTCATTGTATCGATCAGACGCGATGGCAAGATTCTCAACCTCAGATTTGAAAAGCGCTCGGGAAACGCTCTGTTTGACGAATCAGCCGAACGGGCTGTAATTAAAGCTGACCCGCTGCCGCCTTTCCCAGCCATATACAGCCCACCCCAGGAAGACATTGGCGTGCGCTTTCGACCCGAAGATCTATAACTGCGCCTGAAAGGAACAAAGGAACTGATGAAAGTCTACCGGCAAAGCTTTCTGTTAAAGATACTTGTTGCATTTGTCCCACTCTGCCTGTTATCGGGATTGGGTGTTGCTAAAGCACAGACAGTCTACATTGATATCACTCAGCCAAGCTTCCAGCGGCTGCCCATAGCAATTCCCGACTTCAAATACCAGGTTGCGGGTCAACCTCAGCTTGCTCGTGAAATGGCCCAAACGTTATCCGACGATCTCGACTATTCAGGGGTCTTTCGCTCTTTGGATCCGCGCGGCTTTCTGCAGAGTCCGCAAGAGATCGGGATAGCCCAGAACGAGATCAACTTCATGGAATGGCGCCGACTGGGGGCCGAGTTCCTGGCCCGGGGAGCATATCTGGTGCAGGGGTCTTCTGTAAAACTTGAAATGCGCTTGTTCGACGTCGTGGCGAATCGCATGGTGATCGGCAAGGTATACGAAGGCCAGACCAAGGACTGGAAGGCAATGATTCATCGGTTTGCCGATGAAATTCTGTTGGCCCTCACCGGTGAGAAAGGTGTCTTTGGCACCAAGATCGCTTTCGTGCAAATTCAGGGGAAAGATAAAGAAATTTATCTGGTGGATTTCGACGGCAGCAATCCTGTGCCGGTCACTCAAGACAAAAGCACTGCCTTGTCGCCCGCTTGGAGCTCCGATGGCGGCCAGCTGGCTTATGTGAGTTACAAAGAAAAGGGCCCGAAAATCTACATAGCGAGTCTTATGAGTGGCTCTCACCGTCTACTGAGCGGGCATCCGGGATTGAACATTGCACCGGCTTGGCGTCCCAACAGCCAGGATCTGGCGGTGACGCTGTCAAAGGATGGAAATCCGGATATTTTTCTGCTATCCTCCACCGGTGCTATCATGCGCACATTAGCTCAGAGCTGGGCGATCAATGTATCGCCAAGCTGGTCCCCGGACGGGAGCAAGCTGGCGTTCGTCTCCAATGAGACCGGGAGTCCGCAAATCTATGTACTCGATGTTAATAGCGGTCGCAAGCAGCGGATTACCTTTAGCGGCGACTACAATACTTCCCCCGCCTGGTCGCCCAAGGGAGACTGGATAGCCTACAGCGGCATGTCCGGGGGGCGTCATAATATTTTCGTTATCCGCCCTGACGGCGGCCAGACTCGCCAGCTCACCCATGGCGAAGGAGATAACGAATCCCCCACCTGGTCACCCGATGGACGCATGCTGGCTTTCAGTTCAACCCGGCAGGGACCCTCGGCCATCTGGGTGCTTTTAATGAACGGTGCGGGCACGCGACGCCTTACCAATCTTGGTGGGAGTCAAGAAATGCCTGATTGGTCGCCGCGTTTGAGCGGGCGCTAGGTTTTATATGGAGCGAAACGTCGCCGGCTTTCGGTTCAGACGCTGATTTGATAAGGATGCAACAGAAATTGAGAATGAACGAATAACGGCCTACAACAAAGCAGTACTTTTTGGAGGTAAGGAGGACGAGATGGCAGCAGGGCGTTGCACCAGATTTTGGGGACTGGTATTGATTTTACTCTGGTTGACTGCAATGACCGCGTGTTCCAAGAAGACCGTCCCGGTTCAGCCCGGACTCGGGCCGGAGCAAGGGACGAGCGGCATGACTGGGGAAGGAATTTCGCCGGATGAAGCCAGGTGGCGGGAATTGGGTCTTCTAACAGAACCGGAGCGCAGGGAATTTCAGGAGAAAGCACAGGTCTTTGAAAACCAGGATATTTATTTTGGCTTTGACTCGTATGTGCTGACCGAGGAAGCCAAACGAATCCTGAACGACAAAGCCGAATTCTTGCGGCGTTATCCAAAGGTGAGAATAACTATTGAGGGTCATTGCGATGATCGCGGCACTTCTGAATATAACCTCGCTCTCGGTGAACGCCGGGCCAATAGTGCTTACCAGTATCTTGCCAATCTTGGCATAAGCACACAGCAGATGACCGCCATCAGTTACGGAGAAGAACGACCGGTGGCCATGGGACAGTCTGAAGAAGCATGGGCAAAGAATCGGCGGGATCATTTCGTAGTTGACTACTAATGATGGCGGTGGCGGTCTCGCCGCTTTTTTATCCCGCCGGCGAGTGGGTTACCCGCTACCGAAGTGAAAGGAAAGACGCCCATGAATGGCAGGAATATCAGCAAGGCAGCGCGCTTATTATCCTTGGTTATTCTGCTGGGCCAGAGCTGGGGATGCGCCACGCCGCAAGAGACGGCTAATCTCCAGCAAAGCATCAACATATTATTTGATCGAGTGCAAAAACTGGAGGAACGGGTGCAAGGCGGAGGAAATCAGGAGCAGAGAGTAGCAGATCTCTACTCGCGTATGGAAGAACTGCAAGTGAGGGTGGGAGGCCTTAGCGGTCGCATAGAGGAACAGCAGCGACAGATCGATCGGATGTCCGCAGCGGGATTCTCCGCACCGGCGCCATCCTTGAGCCCCGCCCCTGCTCCACTCGCGTCCGTCGCTCAAGCGCCGGCAGGCGTTTCCACTCCGGAGCCGAAGATTGTCATCCAGGAAGAAAGAGATCCGGAGAAAGCCATGTACAACAATACGCTGCAATTTTACCAGCAGGGCAAATTCGAGGCGGCAAGGAGTGAAGGCCAGAATTTTGTGGCAAAATATCCAAAATCTGAATTGGCCGATAACGCGCTGTTTCTTGTAGGTGAAGCTTATTATTCGGAGAAGCGCTACAAAGAGGCTATAGAAACCTATCAGCAAGTTTTGGATCGCTATCCCAAAGGAAACAAAGTGCCTTCAGCTCTACTGAAGCAGGCCGGTTCGTTCCAAAAGCTGGGAGATTCCACAGCTGCGCGGATACTCTACGAGCGGTTGTTGGAAGCTCATCCGGGAAGCCCACAGGCACAGCTTGCGCAAAAGGAGCTGAAGCAACTGCAATAGCGTCGTAGACAAAAGTGGAGCTGTTAAAATAGGAGCCGGTGGCGTCAAAATCGGATTATCGTTGCTGCAGAAAATCTATCTTCGCTTTGTTTTCCAGGATAGGCAGGGAAATCTCGAAGGTTGTCCCCTGCGGGCCGGTTTCCGCTATCTGGATTTCCCCATTATGCTCTTTAATGATCCCGTAGCTGATAGCGAGTCCGAGGCCGGTTCCCCGGCCTTCCTTTTTTGTGGTGAAAAAGGGATCGAACACGCGGCTGAGGTTTTCCTCGCAAATTCCTGATCCGCTGTCCGAAAAAACGATTTGAATTGCCGGAGAGGACGCGTTGGGAGCGATGCGGCTGCAGATGCGCAGCACTCCCTTTGATTCGTGTGAAGTGCTTCTTTTCTCTTCTATGGCATCTCTGGCATTGATAATCAGATTCAACAAGACTTGCTCCAGTTGAGTGGCGTCTCCGCTAATCCTGGGCAGATTCTCCTGGAAATCCAGGACGACCTCGATTGCTCTTAAACGTAGTTGTTCGCCGGTCATCAGCAGCGCATCTCTGATGACCTGATTAATGTCTACCGGCTGAACATTCGCTTTGGACTGTCGGGAAAATGTACGCAGATGGTCAATGATTCTGCTCATGCGCGTGGTCCCA
>JAVEVM010000244.1:0-5814 GCA_034005055.1 Desulforhabdus sp.
AGCAAGAGAAGACGGCCAGAGGCGGCATCAAGGCCAAGCGCTTGCAAGCCGGTTGGAACGAGGATTATCTTATTAAGGTGCTCTCTGGGTAGTATGCGATTACCCTAGGGCAAGTAGTTTGTTGCTAGGCCAGATCTTTGTGATAGAGTGTATCGTCCAGACGAAGACGGAAACCGTACTTTGCCACCAGCTCGCTTATCATTTCGTCCAATATCTGGCGATGCTTCTGTGTTTTGGCTTCCCGATAAACATCTTGAACCGCATCAGATTCATTTCGCAGCACTTCCCACATGCGCTCTTTGACGTAGTTCGGCAAGTTTATATGCTCAACATAAATTTCCCTGACCCCAGTGCTTGCTAGCTCACTAAAGAGCTTCTCCAAAAGCTCTGGTTGATAGCGAAAATGTGGCAGGAGTGGTCCAACAAACGCATATGTCCTTAGACCTTCCTCGTTCAGCCGCCTTAAGGTGTCAAATCTCCGACTCGCTAACGGAGCGGTTACCTCTAGGAAGCGACTCAGTTTGTCATCTGTAGTAGTAATTGTCATCCCTACATCAGCATCCGGGAGCTGTTTCAGTAGGTCAACGTCTCTTAGAACCATGGGAGATTTCGTTAAAATGCCAACACTTCCTGGATACTGTTCGTTAACCAACACCTCTAAAATGCCACGTGTTAGCTTATACTTAGCTTCGATACCATGATATGGGTCAGTGACCGAACTCATTAATATGGAAGATGTGCGTTTAGCAGAAGGCCATCTCGCTAGTTGCCTCTGCGCCAACTCTACGGCATTCACCTTTACGTATACGTAATTACCCCAATTTTTCCGCGGCTCGTTAACGAATCTACCCATGAAGGTGGCATAACAATAAGCACAGCCGAATTGGCAGCCCGTATACGCGTTTACAACATAGTCTGCATCCGGTAACTTGGACGGAACGATTATGGATTTTGCTTCCACTTCTACTACTTTCATTTCTCACTGTCCTTATAGGATTAGTTTCTCGCGGCAGCGACAGCACGCTCCACTGCTGCAGTCGGCAGGTTTCACGTAGAGTCCTCAAGAGGAAAGGGGGCGGGGGTCACTAACTCGCGCTCTAAAAACTCCTTCAGCGGTTCCATTGAACCTTTACCCTCCCGAAGCGCCACGTCCCATTGCCGCCATGCTCGCTTTATCTCGGCCATTGTCACGCAATATTCGGGAACTGGACTCTTCGTTGTGCCTAGCTTTATAAGGCCATGCCGTAGTGCTCGCTCTTCCAATCCACCCCGATCTTTAAGATATGGATCCTCAAGCTTACAAAACATGCCCCAATGTATCAGACAGTCAAACCACGTTTTCTCTATCTCATTATACTCCAGAGTTTCCACTTTCTTTCTTAAACGATTCGCACAGACTCTCAACGCTTCTAGCACGAAGGATCCGGGTACTGCTTTCTCAACATACGATTCAAAGCGTTTCCTATAACGATCTACGATCCGCTTGTGATTTGTAACGCGCCCTATAGTCTCAACACCTCCCGCGCCAGTCCTGTGGTAGACTACGACCAAGCTCCGGTTTACGATATAGAACTTATGCTCCACATCTGAAGTATCTAGAACCATCAGCTTGACGCCGATCTCGTCCATATCGCGCTCTACGACATACAAGCCGTGTTCAATAAGCTCTGTAAGATCGGCAATCCTGTGATATTCCACACCGGTTTCCATACGACCTGTTATACTCTGCCAGATAAGGGCGACTTGCGGCAGGCGTGGGGAGGAACTCACTGCCCTGATAACCGAATCGGCTTGTTGGATTGTTTCCGAGAGTAACGCAGCCATGTGTTCGGTATCAATAGCATCTCGCCAGCGATGATTCTTTACAGCGGCGTAGCTCCGATAAACATTGGAGGCGATGGTCTTGATTTCGTCAACCGACTCATAAACATGCACCAGAAGCTCGCGATGCCGTACCGGTAGGTTGTCATCCACCCGCGCCAGATCGTAATCTTCAAGAGTGTTACTAAAACGCCATGTTGTCTCATTTGCAAAAGCCGGCCAAACCACTTCTGGATCCAGGGCATAAAGGACGTATTTGTATCGAACCATATCAAAGGCGATCACTCGCAGATCAAGCAAATCATCCACCGATGCGTGAACTTGCCCTTTCTTCAACCCAGTTGAAGTGCAAATCTTGTTGATAGAGGCATAATCCTGAAGCAACAGATACCCGTAGACTCTGGCTGTCTCCTCGCTAAACCCAACCCGTCTCATCACCTCGTGCAGTTGCTCGACATCCGTTTTCTGCTGCATGTTTTGCCGTTCACCCCATCTCCATTTGTCCAGATGTTCCTGGTGCCTTTCGCATTACTATGACCGAAGCTGCCGCTAGCGCCAGTATAGCCCCTGCCCATAGGGAACTTCTGGCATCAGCAGTTATCCAGATAGACGCGCCAGCAACTAGACACCCCGACACATGGCCCACATCTTCAAAAGCCTCTCGATCGCCCGCAGGCGGAACGTTCGATAGCATATATGCTGTTCCGCCACCAAGTCCAGTTAAGAACCACATGACAATTATAAGCGATACACTGTTGGTGAGAGCCATTATCAAGATTGCTGCCGCGCTAAGTAAATGACCAACGGAGAGCGCCCAAACATTGAAATACTTAGTCTCTTCTCGCAACAGCGTTTCCAATATCCCGTATCCTAGCCACCCAATGGGAAAAAGGACTCCGATGAACGGATATGAGTTTTTGGGAAGCAGCAGCCAGAACGTGTAACAGTAAGCAAAATAATGGGCGTGATGCAGTAGCTCAAACCACAAACGGGCTTTTCCTTGTTTGAAGTCCTGTGGCGCACGGTAAATCTCAGCTTTACCTTGCGTGTTACTACTCACTAACGTCGCGCCTATGGAAACAAGAGTGATAAGCAGAGCAAAAGGAAAAGGGCCTAGAGCAGCCACAGAACCAAATACCATAGCCAGAAATTTGGTCGAGTTCTTCTTCTTACTTGAAATCTCGCATTGGGGCTTTAGAATGCGCCTTGTCCCCTGTAATGCGGCAGAAAAGAATGGGAGCGATATGAAGAGGAGTGGCCACCATCTACTGTATGTACCTACTACCATTAGAACCATGGTGATGAAAAGGACGAGAGCATTTCGCCGACCTGCGTTCCGAAAGACAGTCAAGCGCGCCAATAAATAGCCCGAATGATACGCTCCTAGTAAGATCGGTATTAGCCAGATGGAGGGCAAGTTCATAATCCCCCATATGCAGTACCCAATCTCGACAAGAACTGCAACAAAGGTTAGGTATAATAGCTTGGCCGCCGGAGAGGTCGTCAGGTGTGTGTTCATCTTGCTTCGCCCAAAATGTGATTGAAGACCTGTTGGCAAATTTGTTCAGTAGAAGAATTTCCTGATATAAAGTTGATACCGCCAGGAAGATTTTCGAGGTCGTATATATACTCCTGTTCAACCCAAGAGAGTTGATACTCGATTTCGTCCTTCGTTTTCCGCCTGTGCTCTAAATCCCTTTGAGTTTTTCGACGTCGTATTTCATCCATGCCTGGAGATAGATAAAAACGATAATTGAACAATGAATAGATCTCTGGAATGCGAAATATCGTCATTCCCTCAATCAAAACATACCTCGATCGCTTAAAGACTAAAAAACCATCCAGCCGCTCAAAGGTATTGAGGTCAAGATTAGGCGCCTGTATGGCCTCTCCGCTGCTTATAAAGACAACATCCCGAATAAACCGCTCAAGGAGTAGGCAATCCAAATCGCAGAAGTTGTCAAATTCACTGAGCGAACCGGCAGGTTTGAAATAGAGATCTTGCTGGAGTACCATGCTGTCTGGAAGCAGCTTCTCCAGACACTGACACAAGGCAGTTTTCCCAGAGCCAGAGGGGCCGGAGATTCCTATCACAACTGTATCCTTAGTCACGCAACTCCCAACTTTCTCAAGTTGTGTTGATTACCCTCAACCTTTCTCCGCATTTCCCAGCACCTGTTGCCCGGCTGATATTAAGGACTCAATATGCGAGTGCTGACTTGCACCAACTACAGTAAGAGTTGCACCTCCTTCGCGATATGCATAATTCAATCCCTCAAGCGGCGACAGCGCACCTGAAGCAAGGACATGCATCGCTAATACGGGCTTGCTGAGTTGCTTGAGACGAATAAGCAGCTGTTCCTGAGAGGGCAACATCCCATGCCCTTTAGAATTTATTGGAACCATCATCCCATCATAGAGATGTGGGGGGATAAATGATCCGCGTATCGCCTCTGATGCAACATACAATGTGACAAACAGCAGAGCGCCCAGCTGATCGCACGCAGCACGCATCATCTCAACACCTTGGAGGACAATATCTGATCTTCCTGTCACGATGGCAAAGTCCAAGATATCACCCCCGAATGTCACCAGCCGTGGTCGAAACTGACTAATCAGCTTAGTGTCATTGCTCCACGCACTTAGATCTATATCCATCTTCTCCAGGTATCTGGAGTCATAACCATCATACTCAGCATACTGGCGTAGAAAACGACCAACTATTGGATCTGCTTGGAGTTTGAGTGGGGCCCTTTCTTGCAGCCAACCATGTAAATGTTTCATAGCCCGGGCAAACTCGACGACCTGGCTTCCGTTCTTTAATCGCAGGTCTGTATGGTAGAGTAAGGCGTTACTACGTCCCGTAAGCTGAAGGCTTTGCCGGGCTGCATGCAAACACCTCTCATCGCCAGCCGCTAGACCAATCGAACTCTTCCTCACTGCATACTGCATCCTGCCAACGATCTCTTTTGTCGTCAGGGTGGAGCCATACATCTGAAGAAAACCATGATCCCCAAGGAATAAGCGGGGAACAGAAACAGATGCTATTTTCATTTCAGGCACACGCCAATAACCATTACCTTCACAACGCGCCGCCATTCTCTTGATCCGCCTTTTTCCATCCATTTAGGAACTCGCCAAATAATGGAACCGCTGGTCCGTAAAGTCCAGAACCGAATTTGCCTCCGATAAGTGCTCTTTCGTACACGATTCCTTGGTCGAATAGAATTTGCTCTATACCGATGAAGGAAAAGAAGTCGCCACTCAATTGGTATTGATAAAGCCATTGGCTATCATCGTCTAGCCTGTACACTGCTGGCCCACGTAACGGAAACTCAGAATCGTTCGGTGCTCTCAGTGCGGCGATTAGAAAATCGAAAATGTCAGTAACATCAACTTCATCACTAAGAACTCCGCCGCGATATGCCGCCCCCCAAACCGGCTGCTTCTCAAAGTAGATGGCCTCAAATCCGATATCGGTGACTCGCCCTCCATAGAGATCATAGAAGTCCCATGCGCCGCGAGAAAAGTGGGTCTCCTCAAAGCCATAAAGGCCTGGCTTATCAACAGGCGCTATATTGTCGGGCCAGCTGTTAATATGTGCCTCTCTAAGAAAGTCGATGATCTGCTGCTTGGCAACCATTACATCCTCCGTGACTCTTCCTGTCTGCTTATTTCATCTCTGATACTATTCAGCTTCTCAATATAGTGGGAATATGAATCGCTCAAATTGCTTTCACCCCAACGCGGCAAAATCGACAGCGCCTCGTCGTAGTATCGTTCTGCCTCATCAATGCTATTTCGAGCATCTTCGAGCAATCCCTGCTCGGCCCGCCTCACAGCCGTTACCCTATGCGCGTCGCCATTAAGGCCTGCAGCAGAATGTCTAAGGTAAATATGGCTAGTCTCGTCTGATATCCTTACGGCGTCCCGATAGCTGTCTGCCGCCCGGGAATATAGTTGGGCAGCTAAGTCTATCAGCCTGAGATCTTC
>JAVEVM010000245.1:0-5812 GCA_034005055.1 Desulforhabdus sp.
CGTCCGGCCCGATCAATCCGGTAATCACTCCGGCCAGCACCCGCAGATCGATTGCTTCCAGTGCCATGATCTTGCGCTTGCCAACGGTGAAGCTCTTGCTGACCTTCCTGAATCCCAGGGCGATCTTTTCCCCCGGGTCGTGTTCTCGACCTAGTTTGTAGCTATCGTCGCTCACCGGTTATTGCAGCGATATGATTCAGCTCCGTCTTCCATTCTCGGCTGATCAAGAAGAATGGTTACAGTTGCCGGCATGCCCAGGCGCAGCTCGTTTTGGGGATTACAAGCGAAGACTCTCACCTGATAGACAAGCCTGGTCCTCAACTCGGTGGTTTCTACCGTCTTGGGAGTGAACTCCGCAGTCGGAGAGATGAATCCCACCCATGCTTCGTAGTGCTTGGCAGGATAACTGTCCGTTGTAACGGTGGCGGACATGCCGGGCCACAACCTGCCGAGGTCCGACTCCGAGACGTATACCCGCACCCATACGGGGTCCGTAAGCGCCAGAGTGTAGACCGCCCTTTGCGGCGAAGCCATATCGCCAGGCTGCAGAATTCGGTCTTGGATAACACCGTCAGATGGTGCGTACAAAAAGGCATCGGCCAACTTGCGCTGTTCAAGGGCAAGTTCAGCCCGATTGGCATTGAGAGTCGCTTTTGCCGCGGCAATGTCTTCTTTGCGAGGACCTTCAACTGCCAGGTCGAGCGTCTCACGGGCAGCTCTAAATCTTGCTTCGGCGGCCTCTGCAGTGGTTTTGGCGTTGTCAGTCTGCTCCTTGGAAAGCGCATCCTTCCTGACCAACGGTCTCCTACGTTCATACATGCGCAACGCATTGCCCGCCTCAGCTTCGGCCGCTTCCGCTTCGGCGCGGGCTCTGCGAATTTCCTGCCGGCGGCTTCCCGCTTCCAAACGGGCCACGACTTCCTCCTGGGCCAGAACTTGTGCAGCAGCACGGGCGACAGCTTGTTCCAGGCGCGCTCTATCGATTTCGGCCAGCAATTGCCCCGCTCTCACCACGTCACCTTCTTCGACCAGCATGCCGACAATTCTTTCGCTGCCGTTAAATGCCAGCTCAACTTGACGGATATCAACGTTCCCGTATAACACCAGACGGTCGACGGATTCACTTTGCTGACCGGATCGCCACCACCAATAACCGGCTCCGGCGCTTGCCAGAACTACCAAAATCAGGACTAAACCGACTCGTCCTTTTGTCCGCATGTGCTTCAGTCCTCTATTGACCTGCTTTAAACCCTTCCAAAATGAACGGCATAAAAAGATCTGAGCGCCCGTCACGGCTCCAGAGAAGTGAGCCCTTCCCGGATGGCGTACTTGGTCAGATCTGCCAGACTGCGAACTTTCAATTTATGCATGATTTGTTGACGATGCGTTTCGATGGTCTTTATACTCACATGCAGCCGGGTGGCAATTTCCTTCGTCGGCTTGCCTTCGGCCAGTAACTGCAGGACTTCTCGCTCCCTGACCGTGAGGATGCTGAAGCCGGAAGAATCCATCGTTGACAGATACTGCACATAGTCTTCAATCACCGAACCGGCAATTTCGGGACTCAGGTAGGTCTGGCCCGACATTACGATATTCACCGCCTGTGCCAGTTCTTCAAAAGCGCAATCCTTGAGCAGATAGGCGGATGCTCCCGCCTTGAACATCTGCGCTACGAAGCGTTTGTCCGAATGCATGGACAATGCAATGACTCTTACTCGATCAACTTCTGCAATGATCTGGCGCGCGGCATCTATCCCGTTCAAGTCGGGCATGCCTATGTCAATAATGACGATATCGGGATTAAGCTCACGGGCAAGCCGTACCGCTTTTCGTCCGTTCTCCGCCTCCGCGATCACCTCCATGTCCGCCTGTTGTTCGAGCAAGGCACGCAAGCCGTCTCGTACAATCTTATGGTCATCTGCAATTAAAATGCGAATCTTCATACTCGTCTTTCTTGTTTCTGTTCCTCGTTGTGATTCAAAAGGCGGTCGCGCTTCCCGTGACTGACTGGTGCAATAATTACAATGTGAGTACCGCGGCCCTGTTTCGAATCTACTTTCAGCTGCCCGCCGATATGGTTCAGTCGCTCGCGAATGCTGAATAACCCAAAACCTTCGGCACTGCTTCTGCGAGAAGCCACTTCCGATACATCGAAACCGACTCCGTCATCTTCAACTTCAACCACAATATAGTCGTCTTCCAGTCGACTGGACAATGAAACCGTTTTTGCGCTCGCGTGTTTCACCACATTGACCAGCAATTCCCCTACAGCTTGGAATAGCATTACACGGATATCATCATCCAGTGGCTTCGGATTATCGTCATCTTCATAGAGCACAAGAATACCATGTTTTCTCTGCGTCTCTTCCACCAGCCACTCCACTGCGGCTTCGAAACCGAGCTCGTAGAGGATGGGCGAGCTGATTTTGAAAATCAGTGAGCGAGTATCCCGAATCGCCTGCACTACCAGCTTACGGACATCATCGACCATTGTGGCAAAGGCGTCGGAAGGAGCAGATTCTCTCAAAATACCAAGCTTGATTCTGGACATAGCCAGCGCCTGTCCAACGTGGTCGTGTAAATCTATGGCGATTCTTCGCCGTTCTCGCTCCTCGGCCAATGACAACTGCGAAGCCAATGAGCGCAGCTGTTGCTGATAGGTTAAAAGCTTCTCCTGGGCGCGCCTTTGCTCGGTAATATCTCTCATAATGCCTTGCAGGTAATGAGAATCATGCTCTTCCGATCGAACTTTAACCGCCTCGTCGGTAAACCACAGCTGCCGTCCGTCTCTGGAGAATATCCGATATTCACAGCTAAACCTCTTGATCGACTCTTTTGTACAGCAGCCGGCAAGCTCTTGTCGAACATGCTCCAAATCGTCCGAGTGTATTTGTTGGATCCAGAGACGACCGTCCTCCACCCATTCATGCGGGGAAAATCCCAGAGTCTCGGTCACCTGAGGACTGATATAGAAAGTGCTTCGGTTTTCGTCCAGTCTGGCGGCATAGGTTATGGCGGGTATCTGCTCAACGAGGGTGCGGTATTTTGCTTCTGCCTCACGCAATTGAGACGTGCGCTGCTCCAATGTGTCGGCCATTTCGTCAAACGCACGCGCCAGTCCATCTAACTCTCCGGTCCCGTGCGGCAAACCGCTGCGTGCCGTCATGTCGTCCTTGGACAAACGTTCGACAGCTCCCACCAGGGCTTTCACCGGCCTCAGAATAAGCACCTCACTGCCATACCAAACAGCCAGAAGCGCCACCAATATGCCGATACTCAGCCCCGCAAAATGGTGTATTAAAACTTTTTGAGCCTCACTGTAAGCTGCTCTTTTAGGAATTCCAACACCAATAAAGAGGCCCGTATCCACCACACTGGAAAGAGGAGTGAAAGCATAAAGGCGTACGACCCCATCCAATCCGGAGAGCTCCATGACGCCATGGCCCTTTGTCAATATTTGGGCAAGAATCGGTAATTCCCGTATCGATTTACCCGCCCATTCTTCATGCTTCGGCATATGAGCCAGAATGTTGCCGCTCCGAGACACCATAAAAAACTCAGCCATTGCCGGCAACTGAATCTGGTAGGCTAACTGATTGATTTGAGCCATTTCCAGCGCAGCAAACAGAACGGCTCGGATGTTTCCGGCATCGTCAAGGACGGGATAGCTCACGTTGAGAGTAGCCTTCTCATCTCTGCTCTGGCCGATGGCAAAATCCTTCGCCTCCATGCTGTGCTGAAACCAGGATTGACCGGCAAAATCGACGTCTTCAGCCATTCGCACTGCACTGCAGATCAAATGACCACCTGGGTTAACCGCACCCATGTTTGCATAACGAGGATACTCCTCCAAGATTTCGGCAAACACTCGGTTGCACGCCTGTTCGCCGGGATCATGGACTACCGGTATATTGGCCAAAGCGACTAGCATTTGTCTCGTTGTTTCTATAAATTGTTCCTGATCGCCGGCAACAAAGCGTGCTATGCGCAAAACATCCTCACGGATATGGGAAACGACTTGCTCCCGTTCGACCAAATAGGTAAAAAAAGTAAGGCCGAGCAACGGCAGCATGGCGAGAAATACGAGCAGTGCCAAACGAGTTCGGAGGCTGGCTAATGGAAATCTCTTTTTTAGCATATTTTTGTTTTCGTCAGAAGGCAGCAAAGATTGTCGGCCAGTCGTCTTTTCACACACAATCAGTTACGGTTTGTACTTTTATCCTACTCGTTTACCCATCAAGCTGTTAGAATGAATTTGTATTATAGAATCTGCATGTTGTCCACAATCGCTCACGCCAAGCGGGTAGCTCTGAGGCAGCATCAAATTGATGGCAAAACAGCCATCGGAGTAGTGCTGGTTCGTCGCTTGGTGAAGCGAAAAGCGAAAAATATGATCTGTCATAGCCTAATAACGGATACATGATGAAACAATCACTGCTGCTGCTGATGTTTTTGCTTTTCACAGACTCGTCAGCCATAGGCCAGGAATTTAAAGATATCGTGCAACATAAAACCTGTAAGTATTGCAACATGGATCGTCAGCAATACGCCCATAGTAGAATGGTACTCGTTTACAGCGACGGAGAAGAATTTGGATCATGCAGCCTGCATTGCACAGCAGTAGATCTTGCGCTGCACATTGACAAAACCCCAAAGGCCATACTCGCGGCGGATTACAACACCAGGGAGCTGACTGACGCAGAGAGCGCCTATTGGGTCATAGGGGGGAATCTCCCCGGTGTAATGACCAAGCGGGCCAAATGGGCTTTCGCTGAAAAACGGGATGCGCAGGAGTTCGTCACTAAGAACGGAGGAGCTATAGCGACTTTTGACCAGGCGATGAAAGCATCTTATGAAGATATGCACGCCGATTCCAAGATGATTCGCAACAAACTTAAGCTGAGGAGAATGCAAGCGCAGCCATGAGCTGCTTGACAGTGGCTGTGATAAATGATAAGCATAGCCCGTTCTTGTCGGGACGTGGCGCAGACTGGTTAGCGCGCTTGCTTGGGGTGCAAGAGGACGGAGGTTCAAATCCTCTCGTCCCGACCAAAATCAATTGTTAATTTAGCCACTTGGTTCATCACTAAGTGGCTTTTTTTTGCCAAAAATTGCATTTGTGCCACCTGTGTGCACCTTTCCTTTTAAAAACAAAAGCAATTCCAGATAGTTATGGTATGGTTTAGTAGAGAAATCCGCAACCGAGACCGCGAAATGCCCGTGATTGCCTAGGATTTTCTTCTTAATATCGTCTGCTTGCATTTGACTACCAGTTTGGTTTTTGACATGATTGCTGGAGTCACGTCTTTTCAGTTACAGTCAGGATTTGTGACCTGGAAAATAACATGAAAACCTTCGCGACCCCCGCCAAGATTTCTCGGCCCAGTTCTTCCGGTGTTTTTCCCAGAGACCGGCTTTTTCGGCTGCTCGATCATAGCCGTGACCAGTCAATTCTCTGGATAACCGGGCCACCCGGTTCGGGCAAAACCACACTGATGGCAAGCTGGCTCGAAGCCCGGCAAATGCATTCTCTTTGGTATCAGGTCGACGAGGGCGATTCAGACCCGGCCAGCTTCTTCTATTATCTGCGCCTGGCCGCGAAAAGAGCCAATCCTCGCAAAAGAAAACCCCTACCGCTTTTCACTGCGGAGTATCAGCTAGGAGTCCCCACATTTTCGCGGCGGTTCTTTGAAAATTTGTACAGCCGGCTCATTCCGGTTGCGGAGAACAGCGCCTCACCTTTCGCCGTGGTTTTTGACAACTGCCATGAAGTCCCGTCGGGAGCGCTTTTTCACGAGATTCTGCATGCAGG
>JAVEVM010000246.1:0-5810 GCA_034005055.1 Desulforhabdus sp.
CTTTGGCACGGTTTGTGCCTAAAGGTATTGCGAGGAGGATAAGGGGCTTGAATAACGGTTTTTTGCGGCAGCACACTATCAAAAGAGAGGTGTGGTGTAGAGGGGTTGGTTTACATTCCGGAACGACAGTTTCGATGAAACTCAAACCTGCACCACCAAATCACGGTTTGCGCTTTTGCCGGGTAGATATCGCTGACCGTCCCATTATCATAGCGCGCCATCACCAGGTTATAGATACTCTGTTTGCGACCACCATCGGTTTTGACGGGGTCGCCATTTCGACTATAGAGCACGTCATGGCAGCTTTCCTGGGTTGCAGAGTGGACAATGTTCTGGTGGAATTGGACGGACCTGAGGTTCCGATCTTTGACGGCAGCGCAGCGGCCTATCTGCAACTCCTCGAAAAAGCCGGTCTACGGGAACAATCCGCACCGCGCCAGTATCTCAAGGTCGAGAGAACCCTTTTAGTTAAGGAAGGTGACGCTTTCATCAAAGCTACCCCTGCCGAATGTTTTCGCTTACACTACTCGATAGATTTTTCTCACCCGCTGGTGGGCCGACAGGAATTTACCTGGTGCTTCAACGAAGCCAGCTTTGCCAGGGAAATAGCCAAAGCCAGGACCTTTGGTTTCTTTAAGGATGTGCAGAGGCTCCAGGGAATGGGATTGGCTCGGGGCGGTTCTTTGGATAATGCAATTGTTTTCGATGACTGCGGCATCTTAAACAATGACGGCTTTCGCTACAACGATGAGTGTGTACGGCACAAAGTACTCGATTTCATCGGTGATCTCGCCTTAGCTGGAATGCCACTGCTGGGGCATTTTCAGGCTTACAAGGCGGGGCACTCCCTCCACAATCGTTTCTTGAGGCAGCTTATCACCTCTCCCGAAGCCTATGCTGTCGTGAATTCCAGTTCGCTTATACCCGCCTTCCTGCGATCTCCATCTTTTCCGATCTTTCCCGAACGATTCTCGCCCGCCACAAAAGCTCTATAAACACTCGCGCCAAAACAGCTTGAGTTTACCCAGTCCATTCGGTAGAATAATTGCCATTTTTTGAGTCTCACATGACAAAATGGGATTATGAAAACCAGATTGGCATTCATCTTCTTGTGCGGCATTTGCACGGCAATCCTTTTGCCCTTCAGCGCCTCAGTTGCGGGCAAGAATGAAGCGGATATCGTTGACATCTATCTCAATCGGGAGAAGAAGAACATCGAGGTGAGCTTCCGCATCCAGAACTGTTTCACTCCAAAGATGGAGGAGGCAATCCTGAGTGGTGTGGAAACCACTTTCCGGATCCTGCTGGTGATGGAAAAGGATGGATTTCTCTTTTTCCGCCGCAAGCTCTTGAATATAGCCTTAGAGCACACCATCAAATACGACCGCTTGAACAGCCAGTTTCATGTGGTGCTCCCCGAACATCCTGACAAGCTATTGACCACTGCAGACTTCGGCGAGGCCAAGAAGTGGATGAGCAGTATTGATGATCTTCCACTGATTCCTGCGTGGCGCCTTGAAAACGACACCGAATACAAATTGCGGCTCAAAGCAGAATTGTCAAAGGTTCACCTGCCCTTGTTTTTCCGCTATATATTCTATTTTGTATCCTTGTGGGACTTCGAAACCGGATGGCGTGCAACAACTTTCAAGTTTTAATGTAGACGTCCATGAATCAAACCGATTCGTCCCGTGCAAACCGGTACCGCCGCAAAGAGCGCTTTTGGCTGATAACCGTATTGCTTCTGGTTGTCACATTCGGGTTCTTTGGTGGCTGGTTCTTTGAATTTCAATCAGACCTTTCACTACTGAACAATATCCTGTTATTCGGCCTGATCAATCTGAATGTCATACTGCTTCTACTTCTGGCCTACCTGGTTCTGCGTAACATCGTTAAGCTGATTTTTGAGAGAAAGCGCAATATTCTCGGCCATAAATTGCGAACCCGACTGGTCATCGCCTTCATGGGCTTATGCCTGATCCCTACCCTGCCACTCTTTTGGATTGCCACCCAGTTCATATCTTTCAGCCTTGAATATTGGTTCAGCCATCAAGTAGAGCAGTCTCTCGAAAAATCGGTCGAGCTCGGCAAAGACTATTTAAAAGAAGAAAAACGCGATCTGAACCTTGATTCTCAGTTCGTCAAGAACGAACTGCTCAAATACTTCGTTTTGACGGGATCGATTCCAAAGAATTCCGAGAAGTTTTATGTGGCATTACTGCAGCAGTATAACCTGGACGCTATTTTGCTGACCGATGCCGGCGGCGAGCTGGTTTGGGATGTCAATACCGGCCAGCTTTCGCCGGTTGAAATTGAAAAATTGCCCGGCTGGTCTGCCGAGGCCGCGATGGACCCTCCACAGGTGGCGAGCCTCTCGCTGGCCGATCAACGAGAAGCACTGGTTGCTATCGTTCCTCTCTCTATTTCGGACGGCTCGCTGGAAATGACATCAGCCAGGCTGATCGCGGTGAGACTGCTGCCCACTGTAATCACCGATAAATTGGCGGCTATCGCCAGCGGCTACGAAGATTATCTGCAGCTCAAGCTGCTGCAAACCCCTCTTAAGACAAGCAATTTTATTACGTTTTCCATTGTCACCTTGCTGGTTATTTTTGCGGCCGTTTGGTTCGGTTTTTTTCTCGCGAAAAACATGACCGTACCCATTCAGTCTCTAGTTTCCGCAACGCAACAGGTTGCAGAAGGAAATCTCAACATCCACCTAAAATCCGAGCGGCAGGATGAGATCGGCATGCTGATCAATTCGTTCAACAAAATGGTGCAGGACTTAAACGAAAGCCGAGAGCAGTTGGATAGCGCTTATCTTGTTTTGCAGCAGCACCATGCCGAGCTTGAAGACCGGAAGCTCTACATGGAAATCGTCCTGAAGAATATTGCGGCCGGCGTTATCAGCTTGGACGCTTATGGGAATATCGTGACTATGAATAAATCCGCCGAGATGATCTTCGGATTAGTCGGGGAGCAGGTGAAAGGAAATCATTATGCCAGCCTTCTTCAACCTGAGCATACCGAGATTGTAAAGTCATTTATGCGTCTCTATCGTCAGAGCCGACAAGACTATTTGGAGCAGCAGGTAAGGGTTGCCATGAACAAAGGCCCGAGGACTCTTCTGATCAAAGCCTCGGTGTTGCGGGATGAGAAAAACAGCTACATGGGAGTCGTGGTCGTACTCGATGATCTGACCGATCTCGAGAAAGCTCAACGAATGGCGGCGTGGCGAGAAGTAGCGCGACGAAGTGCTCACGAAATTAAAAACCCGCTTACCCCCATTCAGTTGTCCGCCCAGCGTTTGCGCCGCAAGTACTACAACTTGATTGAAGATAAAGAATCGATCTTTGATGAATGCACACGCACCATTGTGCAGCAGGTTGAGCACATGAAGCATCTGGTCAACGAGTTTTCCAAATTTGCACGCCTTCCCCGTGTACAACTGACCCCCTCCGATCTGCCGACCATTGTCGAGGAGAGCCTTGCCATATATCGCCACACGTATCCACAAGCTTCTCTCTCGATCAATATAAACGGAAATTTCCCGACGCTTCTGCTTGACCCTGTACAGTTCAAACAAGTAATGGTTAATCTTTTAGATAATGCCATCCATGCGCTCGACGGAGAGCCTGGCAAAATCGAGGTAAAGCTCCTTTATGATTCTGTGCTGAAGATTGCCAGGCTGGAGTGCTCGGATACCGGTCATGGCATATCCCCACAGGATAGACTGCGCATGTTTGAACCTTATTACTCCACTAAAGAAAAAGGCTCTGGTCTGGGATTGACCATCGTTGCCAGTATCATAGCCGATCATAGCGGCTTTATAAGGGTTCGCGACAACCTTCCAAAAGGCACCGTTATCTCCATAGAATTGCCTGGCTGATACAGACGGTGAATGGTGAAGAGTGAAATGACAAATGCTCCCTGCCCGCCTCGTTCCCATTCTCCTGCATGGGAACGCTTACCGGACGGGTTAAATGGTGAGGAAAAGCGGCGGCTCCCATTCTTTCGTTACGGCCTTGCGAGTTAAGGGCGGATGACCAGAAATATCTTTGCAGAGGAAAGCGATGGAGTCGAGAATACTTATCGTTGATGATGAGCTGAGCATTTTGAAATCTCTCAGTGGAGCCTTGCAAGACGAAGGCTATCGGGTCAATCTGGCATCCTCGGGAAAGGAAGCACTGGAAGAGGTTCAGAAAGACCCTCCCGACGTGGTCCTGCTTGACATATGGATGCCCGCTCTGGATGGCTTGACCGTGCTGAAAGAAATTAAGAGATCATTCCCCCAATTGCCGGTCATCATCATTTCCGGCCACGGATCTATCGAGACTGCAGTCAAAGCCACTAAACTGGGTGCATTTGACTTTGTTGAAAAGCCTCTGTCCCTTGAGCGTGTCCTGGTTTGCATTCAAAATGCGCTTGAATTCCATCGATTGGAAGAAGAAAACCTGCTGTGGCGTCAAAAGGCCATCCGACATTGCCAGATAACAGGGAAAAGCACTGCGATCGAATCGCTTAGAGCCCAAATTGAAAGAGCGGCTCCGACCAACGCTACTGTTCTCATCACGGGTGAGAATGGCACTGGCAAAGAGCTTGTCGCCAGGATGGTTCATCATCGAAGCAGAAGGAGCCATCGCCCGATGATAGAGGTCAACTGCGCAGCAATACCGGAAGAGCTGATTGAGAGCGAGCTTTTTGGCCACGAGAAGGGCGCTTTTACTGGCGCGACCGAGAAGCGCAAAGGTAAATTCGATCAGGCTAACGGCGGCACGTTGTTCTTGGATGAGATCGGCGATATGAGCCTGAAGACCCAGGCAAAGATCCTGCGCATCATCCAGGAGCAAATTTTTGAGCGGGTTGGCGGAGCCACGCCCATTCAGGTTGACGTAAGAATTGTGGCTGCAACCAACAAAGACCTGCAAAAAGAGATTGATGCCGGCCGTTTTCGGCAGGATCTCTTCTATCGTCTTAATGTGATTCCTCTGCATGTAGCACCACTGCGGGAGAGACTTCAAGATGTCCCCCTGCTGGTGGAGGATTTTGTCAGAGAATACGCCAACGAGAGCACTCTGGGTCACAAGACCATCCAGCTTGAAGTGCTCTCAATTATGCAGAAGTATTCATGGCCGGGAAACGTCAGGGAGCTCAGAAATTTCGTGGAACGTTTGCTCATCATGACCCCCAAAGACCTGATCACCATTGAGGACATCCCCCATGATTTCCTCCGGCAGTTGTCTCTGCAGCAGGAAAACAACGACCCTTACAAGCTCCGAACGCTCAGAGAGGCTCGATCCCAATTCGAGCGAGAATACCTGTTGAGAAAGTTGGAGGAATACTCCTGGAATGTATCTCTGACGGCAGCAGAAGTCGCTATCGAACGCAGTCATCTACACCGTAAAATGAAGCTGCTGGGCATCCGGGAAGAAAACGGGCACACCGTCCTTCCGCAGCCCGAAGCAGGACCGTCGTCATCCTGACGGCTGCAGGTTAAATGACAGACCGAGGTTATGATTGCTGCATACCACCGTTGCCAGGAAGGTGGAGGGCCTTGCGGCGGGAGCATCGCTGAATCCCGGGAGGCCATCCACCCGGTTTCGCTGATTTCACCCTCGATAAAGCGAGCAGATAGCTTATCGACACAAAAGAGAAGAAGGGAAACCCATGCCGATACCAGGCAATCCCTTGACCACCTGATTAACCATTTCCGAGTGGGTCATTGAAGCGGCCGGATGACGGCCGAATGACAAAGTCCCTTCATTTGACCATAATCATTGACCATGGTATAAATGGCAAACTCCTGCATA
>JAVEVM010000247.1:0-5808 GCA_034005055.1 Desulforhabdus sp.
AAGCCTCTGCTCGTTTGAAGGAAGGCCTAAGGGTTGAGGCAGAGGCTCTTTCGGTTTGGAGAAATACCCCATGAGGCATTCCGAAACCATTCGAAAAATAGCATAGGCGTGGAGTTTTCTGCAATCAAAAAAGCTTTCCCCGGCTTGTCCGATGAACGGTCCAAAAAAAATCGCGAATTTGCCGCTTGTGCCTTTTTTTGATTTGACAATGCCCAAGATGCTGTCTAGAGTGCAAAAAAGTGGTAAGAAGTGGGCGTTAGGGGGGAAAAGTGGGCATCCTGGGCAAGCCGTACTTCAGAGGGCAGTCAATCAACCGGCTCGACTCCAAAGGGCGTCTTAGAATTCCCATTAAATTTCGCGAAATTCTTCAAAACCACTATACGGATGCTCTGATTATCACCGTATGGAGAGAATGCCTAAGAGCCTATCCTCCGGAGGCTTGGGATGATATGGAGACTAAGGCTTTGGCATTCTCGCAAATCGATCCGGACCATCGGACTTTCATGCGCCAGTTTATCTCAGGGGCGGTGGAATGTGAATTTGATAAACAAGGCAGAATCTTGATTCCTCCGGTTTTAAGACAACGCGCCAAGCTGGACCAAGAAATCATGCTTGCCGGGATGCTCACCAATTTTGAAATTTGGAACAAAGAAATTTGGGATCAGCAAATGGATTTGAGTATTGAGCAATACCAGAAGATCGAAACAAAGATAGCTGAATTCGGGCTCTGATGTTCAATGACGAGCCAGATGCCCCCCGGTCATGTACCGGTCATGCGGGAAGAGGTCTTGAATTTGCTCATATGCCATCAGGGCGGACTCTATGTGGATGGCACCGCCGGGGGCGGGGGATACGCCGAGGCTATTCTCCAAAGGACTGAACCGGACGGCATTTTACTGGCTTTAGACTGGGATGCCGATGCCATCGAGCGAGTGCGGGAGCGACTGCACGCATATCAGCAGAGAGTTTTTCTAGCAAAGTCCAATTTTGCCGACCTTCCGTTAGTGTTAGAGCGATTGGGTTTCAATTTGGAAACAGTTGATGGGGTAGTGGTTGACCTGGGAGTGTCAAGCTTCCAACTGGAAGATCCGGGGCGCGGTTTTAGCTTTCTCCACGATGGACCGTTGGATATGCGCATGGACCGCAGTCTGAGCCAAACAGCATCTGACTTGGTCAATACTTTATCGGAGGGTGATTTGGCCGATCTCATCTTTCATTTCGGTGAGGAGAGATGGGCTCGCCGTATTGCCAAAGCTATTGTCTCACGCCGAAAATCACGGCTGATTTTACGAACTGTCGAACTGGCGGAGCTGGTTGCTCGAGTGGTTCCCAAAACTAGGGAGAGCAGGAGAATCCATCCTGCGACTCGCACCTTTCAGGCTCTTCGGATCGCGGTCAATCAAGACCTACAGGCACTTGAAGCCTTCCTCTCCACAGTGTTGGATGTTTTAAAACCGGGCGGGAGGCTCTGCATAGTGGCATTTCATTCTCTGGAGGACAGGCTGGTCAAGGCCAAATTTAGAGAGTGGGCGAAATCGTGCAGGTGCCCGCGGGATTTTTGGACCTGTGAGTGTGAGGGGCAGCCATTGGTGAGGTTGCTAACCAGGAAGCCGCTTCGTCCGACAGAGGCCGAAGTGGAAGCGAACCCGAGAGCCAGAAGCGCTCGGTTGCGTGCAATAGAAAAGCTTCGGTCGCTGTCAAATTGAAATAGCCGAGAGCTTGCCCATGCGAGAGCGGGAGAAAAAACCGTCACCTGAGGTCAATTCCGTGCCGGGGTCCAAGAGTCCACGGTCAATGAGAAGCTGGCTCTTCTATTCGGCACTTCTGGGCATTTTATTCATGCTTTTCGCAACCCTGAATGTGTGGCTGCACATCCAATACGTCCAGGACGGATACCGACTGGCTAGGCTGCAAGCGGATCACGAGAAGTTGCTTGCTGTGCACAGAAAACTCAGGCTCGAATGGTCTCAACTGCGCGACCCGAGCTACTTGGAAAAATTAGGCAGTGAAAAGTTCGGACTGGCGGCGCCGAGGCGAGATCAAAAGGTGCTGATTCGCTAAGTCTTAAAGGAAAGAACAAAGAGGCCCGCGTGATGGACATGCCCAAGGCCGGGAATTTTCAGGATACTCGCTATCGGATTTGCTGTGCCTTTTTGCGGATCATATTCGTTGCAAGTTTTCTCCTGATTATCGGCAAAGCCTTCCACCTGCAAGTGATCGAACATCCGGTTTGGCTGGAAAGGTCTCGTGCTCAGGCGGAAGCCAAGCTCAATGTGTCCAGCTATCGCGGCTCCATCTACGACAATCGGGGACGCTTGATGGCGTTTTCCGTTCCACAGGCTTCTCTGTTTGCCGACGGTAAATATATGAAAGATCCAAAGCGGGTTGCAACCCGGCTTGCGCCCATTATTGGAGAGCAGGCAGGAGGGTTGCAGGAAAAGCTCGCGAGTGGGCGGCGCTTCATCTGGATAAAACGCCAACTAACCGATCAGCAGGCGATAGCTGTAGAAAACCTGAAGGAATCCGGTCTATACACGATAAATGAATATCGCAGATTTTACCCGTTCCGTCAGGTCGCCGGGCAGGTTCTCGGATTTGTGGGCGTAGACGGAAAAGGTCTGGAAGGTGTTGAAAGGGCCTACGATGCTCTTCTCGCGGGTAAAGATGTGGTCAAAGATTGTCTGCGGGACGGGCTGCGAAGAGGGCTTTGGCTGCGCAGTTCTCCGCCTCCTGAGCCGGGCGAGGATTCGGGGTTGCGTCTCACTTTGGACGCCTACCTTCAGTACGTCAGCGAGGTGGAATTGAAGAAAGGAGCAGCCAAATACAATGCCAAGGCTGGAGAGGTGGTGATCGTCGATCCTCGTACTTTCGAAGTATTGGCGATGGCTAACTGGCCGTTCTTCGATCCCAATCACAGCGGCAAGAAGAATGCCGACTCATGGCGTAATCGGGCGATTACCGACTCATTTGAGCCCGGATCAACCTTTAAGGTTTTTCTGGTGACTGCGGCTCTGGAAGAGGGCGCGATTAAGACGGGTCAGAAGATTTTCTGCGAAAATGGGAAATATCGCGTTGCAAGGCATACGATCAATGATGTCCACCCGTATGGATGGCTGACAATCCCCGAAGTGATCAAATACTCCAGCAACATAGCCGCCAGCAAAATTGCCCTTGAACTGGGCAGCGAAAGATATTCCAAATATATCAGTGACTTTGGCTTTGGCGTCGCTTCCGGCATCAGCCTTCCGGGCGAAGCGAAGGGCCTTGTCCGTCCCTGGGAAAAATGGCGCCCGATGGATTTGGCGGCCACCGGCTTTGGCCAAGCAATAGGTGTGACAGCTCTGCAATTGACAATGGCTATAGCGGCAATTGCCAACGGCGGAGTGTACGGTCAGCCAGTGATCGCCAAAGAAGTCGTCGACTCTGAGGGGGAACCGGTTCGACAATTCACGGGCACCGCCAAGCGGCGCATTATTCAGAAGCGAACGGCGGAAAAGATCCGTGCTATGATGCAGTCTGTAACCGAAGAAGGCGGAACTGGAATACAGGCTGCACCGGCCGGATATTCGGCTGCGGGTAAGACCGGTACGGCTCAAATGCTTGATACTGAAACCGGCAGGTATGCCAGCAATAAATTCACTTCGATTTTTACGGGGTATATCCCGGCAGACGATCCCCGGTTGGTGATGACAGTTGTTATCCATGAGCCTCGCGGAGCCATATATGGTGGAGTAGTAGCGGGACCGATTTTCCGAGGTATTGCCGCCAAAGCACTTCCCTACTTGGGTGTATTCCCTTCCAGTGAGCATCCCGAGAGCTCACCCGGACTTCGATTGGTGAGCGGCAAAAACGATGGGGAGGCCGGCGCAAGCATGATTCCCCATTCTGTTGATTGTAACGAGGGCTCGACAGAGGTACCCGATGTAATCGGATTGAGCCTCAAACTAGCGCTGCAGAAGCTGGCTCCTTTCGGAGTCCAAACAGAAATCAGCGGAAGCGGCAAAGTAATCTTTCAACAGCCACCGGGGGGTACACCGATAAAGTCTGGCACTGTTGTTGAGTTGGTTTTGAATGAGAGCCATTAGGTACCCTTCAGCGTAACCAGGATGTGGAAGCTACGTAGAGAAGATAAAGGATATTTCAATAAGGTATGAGTAAGACTTTGAGAGGACTGCTTCGAAATATTGAGCCGATCGAGGTACAGGGTGATCTCGATATCGCCATAACCGGCCTTGCTCAAGATAGCAGAAAAGTACGGGAGGGAGATCTGTTCGTTGCTGTCTGTGGTGCCCGACAGGACGGGCACAGGTTTATTCCAGATGCTGTTCGTCGGGGAGCTAGAGCAGTCTTAACGGAAAATGCAGTGATGAACGGCTCGGTGCGAAATTTCGTGCGTGTGGCTGACAGCCGGAAGGCATTGGCAAAGCTGGCCGCAAACTTTTTCGAGCACCCTGCCGACTATCTCCAGTTGATAGGAGTGACGGGCACAAACGGCAAAACCACTACAACATTGCTTATTGAAAGCATACTGAAACAAAACGGCTGGTCGGCAGGCGTAGTTGGAACTCTGGCATACCGATGGGCGGATAAATACGAAAAAGCGCCCATGACCACCCCGGATTCCCTGGAACTTAATAGACTTTTCCATCGGATGCACATGGATGGGGTGACTCATGTCGTCATGGAGGTCTCTTCGCATGCCCTCAGCCTTGGGAGAATCGAGGGATGTGGCTTTCGGGTGGCGATTTTCACGAACCTCTCCCAGGATCATCTGGATTTTCATCACACCATGGAAGATTACTTCAATGCCAAGGAGCTCCTTTTCAACTCTTATTTGCACCGCGAAAAAGGCAGGGCGGCTGTAATCAATCGAGACGATTTGTTTGGCGAGCGTTTGATCGGAATCGTTAAGAAGGAAGATGCCTGGACTTATTCGATTGATCACAGTGATGCCACCGTATGGGTTAGATCGGCCGAATATGCCACTGCCGGAACACAGGCTGAACTGGTCACTCCGAAAGGCAGCATAAAGTTTCATTCATCGCTTTTGGGACGGCTCAATCTCTATAATGCACTGGCAGCTGCGAGCGCCGCCCTGGCTTTGGGCATTTCCCCGGAGGTCATTTCCGCTGGACTGGAAGCCGTCACCTTTGTCGATGGACGCTTGCAGCGGGTCCCGGTTCCGCAGCATTTGGGCTTCGAAGTAGTGGTGGACTACGCACACACTCCGGATGCAATGGAGAAAAGCTTGACCTGCCTCAGAGAAATGACGAAGGGACGGCTCCTGGTCGTATTCGGCTGCGGCGGGGACCGGGATCGCGGCAAACGGGCAATCATGGGTGAGGTCGCAGCTAGACTGGGAGATGTGGTGATTTTGACCAGCGACAATCCACGAAGCGAGATTCCCGAGCGTATTATCCGGGATATTGAGCCTGGTGTTCAGTCCCTGGGAATTGAATTGATCGAAGCTGGTAAACCTGCCCGATTCGGCAAAGGTTACTTGCTGGAAGTGGACCGAAAACGAGCTATCGAGATCGCTTTATCCATGGGTGCTCCGGGAGATATGATTTTCATTGGAGGCAAAGGGCACGAAACCTATCAAATCATTGGGGACAGCATCGCCTCTTTCGACGACCGGGTAGTCGTTCGGAACTATTTTGCACAATCGACGCAACAGCCATCGGGCTTGAGGGACTATGAACTGGACAGTCGCGAAGTTGATTGAAGCCACTGGCGGTGAGCTCCTGCAGGGAAATGTCGAAGTTGAGTTAAGCGGCATATCAACGGATACTCGCTCCCTTAAAGATC
>JAVEVM010000248.1:0-5808 GCA_034005055.1 Desulforhabdus sp.
TCTGGTTGCCTTCATTGATCCAATCGACCATCTTTCCCTTGAAATCCTTAGCCGAAGAGGCATCGATGCGGTGTTGCTGCGGTATGACAATCAGGAGATCTCCAGACTTGCGATGCTCTATCTGCATGTTCCCCTCTCCTCCTGCTATTGAAATAGTCTGATCAGTCGCAGGATGTTCTTATGTCCATGGCGTTCGTACTCGACCTTATCCATCGCAGTATGAATAATATGCAGCCCCATGCCGCTCTCTGGCAGGTTCAGCACATCTGTCGGATCATAATCGGCCGCCGTTCGCCTCTCTTTCGGTATAGGAATTCCGCTATCGCAAATTTCGACGATAAGATGGTCGGCTGAAATGGTGGCAATCACTTCTACTGCGTGGCCCGGTTGGCCCCGATAAGCGTGTTTGATGATGTTGTTGGCCGCTTCTACTACCGAAAGCTCGATCTGATAAACTTCGGTTGGAGACAACGGCAGGGGTGCGCAGATGGAGCGAACCGCCAACCCAAGCAAAGCGACATGTTCCAGCCTGCTGTCAATGGTGAATTTTATGGTTCTGCTCAGCTTCAGGTCCATAAGGTCAACCGGCCTCATCTCATCGATTTGCTTTTGTGTGTGTAACACTCTGCTGGCCAGGACGCACTGGGAATGTATCATCAATATGGCACAAATTGTGTAAATAGAAAAACCATAATCGCCCCATCGGTCTTTTATCACGTGCAGATCGAACCAAAAGTGAGGTGAAAAGGGCAACCCGGGCGGATCGTGAACAAATGCCCACCCTGAAACTTTCGCATGGTATCTTGGCCGCTTACTATCGTCCTTGGCGGCGGTGCCTGACAAAGGAATGTTTGTAAGCAGATGACTTCAGCAATGCAATCCAATCTGCCCGACGATGTGCCAGGGCAAGCGACCGCTGCAGCATTTCGAAGCGAGCAGCTCAGACTTCTATTTGAGCAACTGCCGTTGGCACTTGTCGGCTCCCTGGTGAACAGCGTCATTTTGGCGGCGTTTCTCTGGCACACAGCAGACCGGCGATGGACAGGAATCTGGTTGTCGCTCGTGGCGGCCCTTTCCGTTGGCCGCTACTTGTTGCTGTTGAGCTATTACAAGGCGGCGCCCGAAGGAGATGCAGTATTTTATTGGAGGAAATGTTTCGCTTGGGGCGTTTTCACCTCCGGTCTTCTGTGGGGGACGGCAGGGCTTGTCTTGTATCCGCAGGAATCCCTTCCTCACCAGCTATTTATCGCTTTTGTCCTGGGAGGAACAGCCGTCGGCTCATTGAGCATTTACGCCGTCGATTTCCCAATTTTCCTGTTGTTCGTACTGCCCAGCTTGAGTGGTTTGATCATTCGCCTTATTGCTCAAATGGATTACATCCATCTGCCGATGGGGGGGCTGGTTAGCTTTTTTGCACTGCTCGTTGTCATCAGCGGACGGACAATCAACAAAACCGCTGTTCGATCCCTGCGACTGGGGATCGAGAACCTCTACCTCGCAGAGTATCTTTCGGATGTAAACCACCGCCTGCGAGAAGAAATCGAACGCGGTGCAGAGGATCAGGAACAACTGCAGTTGCTGTCGATAGTAGCCAGTAAAACGGACAATGCAGTCATTATCACCGACCGGGTCGGTTATATCGAATGGGTCAACGAGGGGTTCACCCGCATCAGCGGTTACTCTTTGGAGGAAGCGATCGGCAAAAAGCCGGGCGAAATTCTGCAGGGACCGGAAACCGACTCCGCAACGGTGTCCAGAATGAGCCGTGCAATACGACAGGGGCAAAGTTTTTCCGAAGAAGTTCTCAACTACCATAAGGATGGCAGCACCTATTGGCTTTCCATTGCAGTCACCCCTATTAACGATGAAAACGGCGAGCTCGTTCGCTTTATCGCGATAGAGAGCGACATCACCCGGCGTAAGGGCGTCGAGACAGCCTTACGAGAGAGCGAGGCACGGCTGCGCACTATTTTCGATACCGCGGTAGAGGGAATCATCACCGCCAATGATCGCGGTATCGTCGAATCTGTGAACCCGGCTGCAGCTCGTATTTTTGGCTACAAGCCCGAAGAGATCGTTGGCCAAAATGTAAGCATACTGATGCCGGAGCCGCACCGGAGCGCGCACGATCAATATATCGAACGGTACATCAGCAGCGGCATTCCTCGCATTCTCGGCAAGGGACTGGAAATGTACGGCCGCCACAAAAGCGGCCTGGAATTTCCCATCGCCCTTTCAGTGAGTGAAGTGCCGCTGCCCGATCGCAAGCTATTCACTGCAATACTGCGCGATGCCACAGTGCAAAAAGAGTACAAGGACGGATTGCAGCGGGCAAAAGAAGCTGCGGAAGCCGCCACACGGATGAAGAGCGAATTTTTGGCGACCATGAGCCACGAGATTCGAACCCCGATGAACGCAATCATCGGTATGGCCGATCTCTTATGGGAGACGGCGTTGACACCGGAACAGAGGGAATATGTCCGGATTTCACACAATGCCGGCAGCAGTTTGCTCGACCTGATAAATGACATTCTGGATCTGGCTAAAATCGAAGCAGGACGTCTGGAACTGGATTCGCGGGAATTCGATTTACAGGAAGTAATTGACAGTGTTTGTGACGTGATGAGCCAGGCCGTTCAACGCAAACAGCTCACTCTCAGCTGCACGATTCAACCCGAGGTGCCTAAGTACCTGTTCGGTGATCCGAAACGATTGCGGCAGGTTCTGATCAATCTCGTCGGCAACGCCGTCAAGTTTACCGAACGAGGCGAAGTAGTGTTGGATGTCTGTCTGTTGGAAGCGGATCGTTCGGTTCAGAGCCGCCTCCAGGATCATGCGCCACAAACTGCAGCCGAGGAAGTGAAGTTGCAGTTCTCCGTAACTGATACCGGCATCGGTATTGTCCAGGACAAGCTCGACATGATCTTCGACCGGTTCATTCAGGCGGATTCTTCCACTACACGCCGCTATGGGGGCACCGGACTGGGTCTCACCATTTCCAAACAGCTGGTTGAATTGATGGGAGGAAGCATCACGGTGCAAAGCGACCCCGGCCAAGGAAGTGTCTTTAAATTCAGTGCGATTTTTCGGACGGCCACTGGATGTGAATGGCCCCAAGTCTCGCTCCCTATCGATTTCGCCAAGCTTAAAACGATTATAATTGATGGGGATTCAACCAACCGTCTTATTCTGCAGAAATTTCTGGCCGGCTGGGGATCGCCGGTCGACAGCATTGAAAGCGGCGCCCAAGGGCTTTCAGCGATTCGGCTGGCCGCCGCTTCTACAGAACCCTATCAACTGGTCCTGCTTGCGCGAGCCATGCCGGACATGAGCGGTTTTGAGGTTGCACGGAAACTAAAAGATGAGCCAGGGTCGGAGCGGCTCACCATCATCATGCTTACATCAGACCACGATAGGAACGATATGGCACTATGCAGCCAGCTCGGGATCGCATCTTTATTGGTGAAACCGGTTGAACGAGACGATCTTAGATCAGCGATCGTTGCCGCCGTCAGCAAAGAAAAAACAGCAACGGCTGGGGCGGCCGCTCGCTCCATTGCGCACAGCGCACCGGCGATGGAGCCCCTACGGATTTTGTTGGTGGAGGATTCAGAAGACAATCGATTGCTGATCAAAGCGTTTCTGAAAAAAACACCCCATCATGTTGATAGCGCCGAAAACGGTGCGGTGGCGCTTGCAATGTTTCAAAAAAATCAATACGATATAGTTCTAATGGATGTGGAAATGCCGATCATGGATGGTTACACCGCAACTCGGGCTATCAGGTCCTGGGAGCAAGAGCAAAGTTTGCGACGATCCCCTATCATTGCGCTTACCGCCCATGCCTTTAAAGAAGACCGGGAAAAGAGCATCAGTGCGGGATGCGACGATCATCTCACAAAGCCGGTGGAAAAGAAAAAACTTCTAAGCGTTATCGAACAGATGGCCGGACGAAGAAAGCAGGAGCCAATCTCACCATGAAAAGAGTAGAGCACTTTGTAGTTACGGTGGATGCGGATCTCGAGGATATTGTGCCCATTTTCCTGGAGAGTCGCCGAAAAGACGTGGTCGAGTTACGACGGGGACTTGCTAATGGAGACTACGAAGCCATTCGAATCATCGGCCATACGCTGAAAGGATCCGGGGGCGGTTATGGCTTTCAAACGATCTCAGAGATCGGGAGATGTTTGGAGAGAGCCGCCAAAGAAGAAGATCGCGAGGCTATTCGCCAAAAGTCAGACGAACTGGCAGAATATCTGGAACGACTGGAAATCTTCTATCAATGAAGGTATGACGATCATGCTCATCCTGGTTGTCGACGATGATCGATCCATTCGCGCCTTGCTAGAGAGATTTCTCACGGGCTGGGGCCATAAGGTTTTACTCGCCGCCGATGGCGAGGAGGCATGGAAAATCCTGCAGAGCACCGATGTTCGATTCGTCCTTAGCGACTGGACGATGCCCCATCTGAACGGGGTTGAATTGTGCCGGCGCATTCGCGCACAGAATCAGCTGAAATATATCTATATTATTCTGTTAACGGCGCACGACACAAAACGCGAACTGGTCATCGGCATGGAGGCTGGTGCCGATGATTTCATGGTGAAGCCGTTTGACAGAAATGAGCTCAAGGTGCGAATTCGGGCCGGAGAAAGGATTCTCAAACTTGAAAAAGATTTGGCGAACCGGAATCGCAAGCTCAATCGTGCCTACAAAAGCATGCGAAAGGATTTGGAAGCCGCTGCCAGAATGCAGGTCGAGCTCCTTCCCAAGGCCGGCGAATGCCTTTGTGGTTTCCTCTTTGACTGGATCTTCATTCCTTGCAGCGTGGTAGCGGGGGACACGTTCAACTACTTCAGCCTGGATGATCGCCATGTGGCATTTCACGTGATCGATGTGGCCGGCCATGGAATCCCTGCCGCCATGCTGTCCTTCACGCTCAGCAAAACATTGGCGCCTGCCGCCGTTCCCGGTAATCCTTTGCGCTCCGCTTCCGGGGATAGCAACGGTTATTGTATTGCCCGCCCTGCCGAAGTGGCAGCCGAGCTCAATCGCCATTTCTTATCCGGGCAGGATGCCATGCAGTACTTTACCATGATCTACGGAGTTATCGATCACGAGCGATCAGAGGTCTCTTTTGTACAGGCGGGACATCCGCCTCTCGTCTATATGCCACATGAAAAGCCTGCAAGAATCATCGGGAAAGGAGGTTTTCCTATCGGGATGCTCTCTACTGCCAAATACGAGGAAAACCGGCTCAGGCTGTTTCAGGGAGACCGGATGATACTCTACTCCGATGGCATCACCGAATGTCGGAACGGAGCCGGCGAACAATTTTCCGAACGACGCTTGCTTGAATTTCTGGAAAGGTACTCGCGTCATTCACTGCGCGAAATGATGACCGCCATCGAGAATTCACTGCGAACCTGGCGCGGCGAAGTAAACTTTGAAGACGATATAACGCTTCTGGCGGTAGAGGCGGTCTGAAAGGTTTGGAAAATGCAAAATTCCATGCGCTCCATTATCGCCAAAAACATCATCGAAACCATCCCGATCGGATTGTTGGTCGTCAGTCCAGATGGGGAAATTTCACTTCTGAATGAAGCGACCTGCAGCATTTTAGGCTACTCTCAGGAGACCTTTCACAACAAAGGCGTTGCCGAGCTGTTTTTCGAAGAAGAACACAACTACGAATTCAACGAGTTCATTGTGGAGGTTATCCGGGAAGAGAAATACAATTTACAGCGCACCGTTCCATACTTCCGCCCTTCAGGTGAACTGCTGCAGTTGGCATTGACTTCTTCTTTC
>JAVEVM010000249.1:0-5790 GCA_034005055.1 Desulforhabdus sp.
GTAGCGGCAAGAGCAGAGGCCGGTGAGGATCAGCCCCCGGTAGTGGTCCTCGATCTGGAGGGTGACGGGGAGGTCGCCGTTGGGGAGGCGCTTGCCCGGTTCGCCCCGGACGAGGGAGCCGCGCAGGCAGCGGAGGCGCTCCCAGTCGCGGAGGGTCTGGCGCTTTTCCAGTTCATGTTCGATGCGCTGGCGCACCTGGCGGCGCAGTTGGCCGGAGAGGGCCGCCGGATCGATGGCGTAAAAGTCCGGGTCGGGGGCGGAGCGCAAGGCGGAAATCTCCACTTGCTCGCCGAGGCGCACATGGACATCCGTGGCGAAGGCGGCGGAGAGGGTGGCGGTTATCGCGTCCTCGATGGCCAGAGCGGTTTCGTCGGGAGTCAGGCCGTATTTGGCAGTCAGGTCGGGCGGGATCATGGCAGGTGCCCCTCCTTGCGCAGGATGGCGGCGATCTTACGAGCGTAAGCGTCCCGGCGCTCGGGGGTGCGGCTGTGGTAGCAGCCGACCGCCTGCCAGGTGTAGCCGTAGTCGCGGACGCACTGGTTCAAGATCCAAGCTCCGGTCATGACGTTGGTGCAGGGATCGTCCAGGTGCTCCCAGGTCCGGCCAAGCTTGCCCTGCCAGCAGGAGTTGATCTGCATGAGGCCGACATCGACGGTACCGTTGCGGTTATGGTTGCGGGCGGCTGGGTTGAGGCTGCTCTCCCCTTTGGCGATGGCCCAGAGGAGGACGGGAGAGACTGCGTAGCGCTGCCCGGCCTCCTGGAAGCAGAAGGCGTGGGCGGCGGTGACGGTCAGGAGAAGGATGGAAAGGATTGCGAGGAATTTCCCCATGAGCGACAACCTCAATAAGGGTGTTGCCTCAGATATGGGGCGGGGGGGAATCGGAATGGAATGGTTGACAAACAAAGTCTCGGCATGCGAAGGCATTCGCTACTAATTAACATCATGATTCCTGCCAGGGGAGAAAATATCCTCTGTCTTCTTGAATAAGTTGTTCATCGGTTTTTTTATGGTGAGCTGAAAACCCCGAGTCGGATTAATCACTTGTCACGCGAAGGTGGATCGGGTTAAGGTATCGACTGATGATATGACATTGACTTGATCGGCGAGGGTGAAGATGACTCACAACCTATGACCGCATACCATAAAGGCCGCCCGGGATTTTGAACTCCCTGGGCGGCTTTGGTGTTTTTTGGCGCTGTCCTCGCGCCGGCAAGGTTGCCAAAGACAGCAATCCTCAGCTGCTATGATAGTCGTCCCTGAAAAATTCGAAATTTCGGCTTCAGGCGATACCCGAAGGGATTTCCATGTTGAACCCAGATGACCGTATCGGTTCCCTGGCTACCCAACCGGCTCGTTTGAGCAACATCAGCAGCGATTTGACTCGGTCCAGTTCTTTGATAAGAAGCCAAATGAAAGCCCGCAGGTGTTTTCTCAGGTTGAAGCCGCAGGCGGCCAGAATGGCGTTCATCTTGTCGCCGTCGGTACCCTTGAGATAGTTGCGATCCATCCGGTTGTCCTGTTTCATGTTGCCAATGACCGGCTCGATGGCGGATCGCCGCTTGAACCAGCGCCACTCACTCGGCTTCATGCTCTTTTTTCGCCGGTTGGTCAGATGAACGTTGGTCTTGCCCAGTTGCTTCGGGTTGCCCTCATAGCCCCTGTCAACGAAGGCATTTTCGGCTTCCCAGCCAACTAGGCGCCTGATTTGCTTCATGGCGCCTTTGAGGGTATGGCCATCGAACGGGTTGTCATGCAGAGCCTCCACGCCGACGATCCAGTTGTCTTTGGACGTTGTGGCCACTGACACCTTGCAGTCGAACTCGTATTTCTTGTGGGCCTTACCTTTGCTGATGCATTCCACTTCGGGGGCATGCAGGCTGTACCGCTTGTTTTTGTCGTGCCGTTTCTGGGTCAGCAGCCTTCGGGTCAAATGCAGTAGTTCTGCCAGTTCCGAATCCGGTTGCGGACAGTTACGCAGGCTGTTGCGATACACCCGTCCCAGATAGTTTTTAACCTTCATCTGTTCTGATTTCGCCCGTCGCATCTGCCGGGCATGGGCATAGCGGCTGGACATGATCAGGGCTGTCTTGCCAAGACGCAGGTAGCTTTGCCGTAATGGGATGCCGCGTTTCTTCGCGGCCTTGACTAGCATTACCCAGGCCTTGTGCTGCAACCGGGCATCGGTAGGAAAGGGAACCGCCTTCTCCTGCACCGTGGTGTCGACGTTGACTCGCTCCAGATACGACTCGGTCAGATGTTCGCCCCGCTTGGCCGTCTCCAAAATCTCGCCAGGCAATTGCTCCATGTTCTTCGATCCAATCCGCTTGCGCCAGCGCACCAGAGAACTCGGATCGAGCGGCAAACGATGGATGAAGAACTCAAAACCGCAGAAATACAGCCAGTACGGGTTCTCAAGCAAACGGGCCACCACGGATTCGTCGCTCTCGTCGAATGCGTGCTTCAAGTAGTGCAAACCGACCACCAACGGGTTGATAATGCCGGACGCCCCTTGTCGGCATGTAGGCAACCGAACTTGGCATCAAAAACCGACCAGTCGATCTGGTTGGCCAGCACGGATAGCGGATGCTTTCTGTCCAGGATCTGGCCCAGGCGTGACCGAAACAGGTCGGCCTGATCTTGCTGTTTTGGTTTCTTTGGTTTCATGAAATCAAAAGAAATTGGGGTGTGAACTCTGTTTTCTGGTATTTTTAACAATCATCAACAGGAAAATGAAAATTCAATTTAAAGTACTTAACATATTTCAGGGACGACTGTCTTAGAGTTTGTCGGAGTCTAAACGATGAAATCTTTTGAGCATTGTGAGCATGAACATGAAAGAGCTGTCTTTCAGCAATTGTCAGATTTGTTTCCTGATGCTGAGGGGATTGAGCTGTATCCGAATTTCGAGCTTTTTGATGAAAGTAAAAAATCTTACCTAGAATGCGATTTGGTCGTTATCTCAAAAAATCACTGCGCTGTAGTTGAATTGAAACATTGGCGTGGCGAAATCGATATTGCTCATAATTTTTGGTATCGAAATGGCCGTGCTGTTTCAGATCCGCACTTGTCAAATAATAGAAAGTGTAAGGTTTTAAAGTCGACAATAGAACGAATCATTCCTGCTTCGAGGAAAGTACCATTTGTTAATTCTATAGTTGTATTGACCAACCCTGATGGCAATGTCTCTGGAGCAGATGCGGTAAGTTCACTGTTCAAACATGAATTAATGCCCGCACAATTAACTTTCGATGGGATTTCTGTACTGGTGTCTTATCTGAAAAAAAGGCGCCACGGTACAGATCACAGTGTTTTGTCAGGCAGTGAATTTTCCCAAGTCAAAGCTTTTTTTGATAGAGTTTCTGATCTCCCTAAAGAGGAATATACAGATCAAATCCCTGGCTATAAAATCGTAAAAGATTTGGATCATACTGATAACTATGCATCCTATCTAGCAACTGAAAATCCTCCTTTGGGGGATGCCCATTATAGGCTCAGGGTGTTCGGGATTCTGAGTAATGACCCGATAAAACAGGCAAGGCAAACAAGGAGCTTGACAGAGCTTAGGCGTCTTGGCCGACATGAAAACATTCTCCATGCCTTCCGGCATCCGAACGGCAAAAATCTGGTCGTTGAGGTGTCAGAATGGTTGGGCTTAGAGACCTTGGAACAGCGACTCGCCAATGTCGGACAGATGGTTTGGATGCATGCCTCAAAGATTGCTTTAGGGGTAGCCAAGGCTCTTAGCTATATTCATTCATCGGATCAGATGCTTGTGCACCGTAATGTATCCCCTAAGAGCATTTTGTTGAACTCTGAAAATGTGCCACAGCTTACCGATTTTGATTTGGTTTACGACCCCACCGCGGAACACACTGTTTTTGTAGATCCCTCTAAGGCATGCCAGCCGTATCTTGCTCCTGAAGTACGTGTAGGAGGCGCGGACCCTAAGTCAGATGTTTATTCTTGGGGGGCTACGTTCTTTGCGATGCTGGCCGGTGAACCTCCTAAGACACGTGACAAAGGGGTCTTGAAGGAGGGGCTGACCGATCAGCTTCTTGAGAGATTGCCACCTGATGTCCCCTCTGCGCTAATTAGTCTACTTATAGATGTTATGCAATATAAGGTCGAGGAACGGCCAGAAGCGAATGAGGTCGTTGAACGATTGAGTGGAATTTTGCAGCCGGAGGAGGAAGCTGTTCAACCTTTGATGACTTCAAATACATGGGTTTTAAAAGAATTGCTAGCCGAAGGAGCAACGAGCAAAGTTTATCTAGGGGACTGCCTTGGTGAAAGCGCTGCCTTAAAGCTTTACAGTCATGAGGTTTCCAAAGATTTGTGTGTGCATGAGCGATCCATGCTTTCTGCTGCCGCGGGCCCCTGTGTCCCCAAATACAAGTTTTTCATGCAGTGGGATGATGGTCGTTGGTGTTTGGCAATGGAGCATGTCTCTGGTCGTAAACTCAGGGATTTGATTAAAAGTCATACGCTGCCATCGTTGGAGGCCTTCAGGGACGTAGCTAATCAATTGTTGGATACGCTCATATCCATGCATCCTCTTGCTAGTAGTGACGAGCGTGTTGGGATCATTCACAATGACATCAACCCCAATAACATTTTCTATGATGAGCAGGAGGGGCGGGCGTACCTGATCGATTTTGGGGCGGCTTCTTGGCCTGGGCCTGTAACTTACAGGGGGACCCAAGGATATGTCCATCCCGGCTTGGTATCTGCTGGCGAGCTAGAGGCTTTACCTTTAGGCGATATTTATTCTCTTGGGGTTACGTTGTGGGAGTGGATTGTAGGAGAAAGGCCGGAAAAAGATTCTAAATACGGTGATATTGCCCTTGAAGGCTGTTCCGTGTTGCAGAAGAAAAAACTTTTTGGATGGTTGGCCAAGTGCTGGGGGCGAGAGAGGGAAAGTTATGAGTTCGCAGGTGAGGCTTTAGAAGATTTTCAGGCTATATGGGAGGAGGAAGCTCTTCTTGTTGATGTTTCTGCAGAGAAAGTGATTGTGCCCGAAGCCGAAGTCTTCGGAGATGAGGAAAAGTGTAGCGCTGCCCCCTTTGTCGATTATCTGAACTCAATTCATAACGTCACAGCAAGTAATGCACATGCCTTAGCAGAGGCACAGGCGGTCAATCCGTACTTCGTCGATATCTATGAGCCCTTTAGTTTAGTTGATAAAATCTGTGATTATCTAAGTGGTACTGATCCTGTTGTTATTGTTCTGACCGGGCATGCGGGGGATGGCAAATCGACTATTGCACTCGATGGACTCAAAAAATTGAAGAGGCTGCCGGAGGGTAAGGTCCTTGATGCGCCCCCTCGGGAAATTGAATCTGTTAAGCTAAAAGAAGGTCGCTACGTAAAAATAGTTAAAGATATGAGCGAACTTTCTGCGGATGCTCGTGTCAATATATTGAAGGAGAGTTTAGAAAACGAAGGTAGTGAGAGCGTTAGCTGGCTAATTGTATCGAATACTGGACCACTTTTAAGCTCCTTCTCTGAACTGAAAAAGGGGAAGGCGCAGTTAAAAATTGAAAGCGACATTCTCCGGTTATTGAACCAGCCGATAGAATCTACGATTTCCTCCGAAGAGCATTGTTTGGATGGTTTTAGCAAGCCTGTTTTACTTGTAAATATGGCGAAACTGAACAATGTTGAAATTGCAACACGGGTCTTGAAGAGGGTTGTTTCACATCCATGTTGGGCAACCTGCGTAGAGTGCGAGGCTAAAGATAGTTGTCATATCGCCCTTAATGTTAAGGCGCTGCAAGAGGTTGGCGAT
>JAVEVM010000250.1:0-5789 GCA_034005055.1 Desulforhabdus sp.
TCTCCTCTCTTCGGGATTTCTGATGTTGGCCAGGCGAAGGTAGCTATTGCTGAGGAATCTCTGCGAGAATCGCTTCCGGTACGAGCCTTCCACGGCCGCTACGATGAGTACATTGAACAACATGGCCGGACGCCGGGCCATGTCGATCTGTTGCTGCCGTTGGCCAACGAATATGGCGTTCGGGCCACGATCGAGAACAACTATCCCCCACTGCAGGTGTATGGTACGACGGCCTCTGACTGGGGCATTAACTACCATCGGCACATTCCCTTGCATGAAGACTGCTCTTTATGTCGGTTCCCTCTTGACGCGGTAGAGATTCCGATGGCCTGCTCGGGAGCGCAAGTAAAGACCACAGGTGGCCAGCAGGTCGATGCCGCGCTGCCGTTTCTCTCCGTGGCTGCAGCTGCTCTCACTGTGGCTGACTTGCTAAAGTTGCATCTTCCAGGGTATCCCTTCTCTCCCAATTTTACCTTTGTCGACTTCAAGGGGAATCTGGAGTTCATCAACGCGCACAACAAACGCCGCCGGCAGAAGTGCATTTGTGTAGGGCGGAGCCGCTCCGTTTATGAACGCACTATTGATTCAACGGCCTTTTCTGGCTTGTCTATAGGGCCGTAGTGACCTCGTCTGCGATATGACGATAGAGATCTTCTCATATCCTCAATTGCCGTCGTATACCCTAATATCCCTAATCGTCGCGACAGCCTTCTATACTGCAACTTACAGAGGTATCACTCCTCGATTGTTGGCGCCGTAAGTAAGTGAAACGCTAGCGTCTTCATATCTGCTCGGGTAGTAGGATTTTCCTGGCGCCGGGCAACAGCGTTGTGGAAGAGAGCCAGCACTTCTGCATCATCAAAGTATTCTTCAGGTGATACTCGTCCCTCTATAATCGCGTTCAAACCAAGCTTGTCGTAGAGTTCTGTGACCCTGTCGGCGACATGACCCGGACTTATGCCGAGCTCATCCGCCACATCTTTGTAGGGCTGGTTAAAGAGGAGGCACAGTCGGGCAATAGTCAAATCACGATCTTCCAATTGGTCCATTCGGCGCGTGCCGTTGATTATGAGGAGCGTTGCAGGTAGCGAGATTCCCCGACGTCGGGCCAGCGCAGCGATAGTAGGCGTCGCTATCCATCCGCCGATGGATGCCTTAACTACTGCTTCCCCAAGGGCGTAGTGCACTTCATCTTTTAACACATAGCCGTTACCGTCAGCGGCGAGGATCTTTCTCAACACTGTGGCATCGGCGGCGGTTCCGGTACAAACTAATTTCCTCTCTGGCAGAATCGGTCGCAAACGCCGTATGAGCGTAAGTGCCCATCCTTTTTCCCATGGCAGTTCAGTATCCAGGAGGATTACGTCGGCACCAAGCACAGTAGGATCCCGAGATTCCAGTAGATGCATGGCATCGACCCCCTCGGCCAAAACCTGGATGCATCGGTCACGAGTCAACAGAAATGACATCAGATCGCAGCTATATTGATCATCCTCAGCAATTACGACTCTTATATCTTTCATCCTCTGATACCGTAATGCGTCTTGCTAACCAACAGACCATCCGTCCTTGAAATCGTAGATCATCAGGTTACTGTAACCTGGTCACTATGCTTGTCAACGCTTTCGGTTATTACACATCAAAACAAGTAGCGGAGCAGCTCACAATGCATTCGTCCTGCGGGCTCTTCGCTGCGTCCTTTTGAGAGACAGCATACAGTAAACATATCCTGTTGTGGAAACAACCGAATATTTATCGGGCACCTTGCTTGTATCGTGGTTGAATAGATTTATGAAGGTGGCTGAATTCGCTTACCAGCCGAAGCGCCTTTTGGGATGATATCTGCCCTTTGAACGGAAACCGGTCAATCACAAAGAAGTAACGGGGATTGATTGAGTGATACTAGCGAAGAGGATGGGGTTGAGCACACGCCCCTTTCATGCAGCCAGATTCTCTCGTCCGCCATTGTCTCCTTAGAGCCGTACTGATTATCCCTCTATCCAAGGGAAGCCCAGGACTGACATGCAGATTTCAATTTTCGGTTGCGTTCCTTGACAGAGCGATGCGTGTTCTGTAAGATATGATTACAAGAGACGAAAGTTCGCAGCCATGTTGCTGTAATCGTCGGTTTCGCCCGACTGTAAGGTCTCAATCTGAGGACTGCTTGAGCAGAGCCTCACATGTTAGCCGCGAGGTTAGCGTGGGAAGCTCTGATCGTGCCGGCCCCAGGTTGGGGCCTTTTTTTGTTGTTAGGTACAAGGAGTACAAAATGGCAAAAGGAGAAGTTTTCAGAAAGGTCGATATTATCTGGAACATCACGTTGATTTGTCCGTGGGACTGTGATGTATGTTGCGTTGATGCCGTCCACGTAGCGAAGAGAAATGGTCGAATCCAGATACGCTCATCTTCGTTGACCACGACGGATACGTTAGCGCCACTACCTGGTAGTGGGACTATCTATGATCAGGCGATGAAGTTGCGGCAGTCGACCGGTCTCGAGCTTAGTTTTGATCAGAAAATTCAGGTCCTCGGGAATCTTGAGGGTTTTGTTCCCAAGATTGATTTTTCAGGGGGTGATCCTCTTGCTGCAAGCGAGAATCTTGAAGTAATGAAGCGAGCCTCGAGCAAATTCGGCCGTGAGCAAGTTACATTAACAGCCACCGGCGCTGGCTTAGCAAGATGCGATCCTGCCGAAATCGCACCGCTAATTGGTGAATTGAACTTCACCTATGACAGTCCTCACCATGGGGGTAACGCAAATCGTCCGGTTGGCTACGCGGCCGGAAACTTGCGGAAGGCCGCTCAGTTTGTCAAGTATGGAGTTTCGACGCGGGGAGAATGCCCTCTGTCTACATACAACTCAGGTGATGATGAATTAAGGAGACTCTACGTAAATCTTCACGACGCGGGAGTTCGAAAACTTCTTCTTATGCGGCTCTTTCCTGTGGGCCGGGGGGTGTTTCAATCCGCTGATATTCCGACTCCAGAACAATATCGGCGTGCCATTGCAGTACTTCGTGATATGGAGGCCAAGTACGGTAGCCCAACGTTGAAATTGCAGTGCGCACTAAAATTCTTTGACAACAGCCATCAACAGGAGAACCCTTGCGATCTTGTACGGGAATCTTTCGGGTTAATGTCCAATGGGACGTTGCTAGCTTCACCGTGGGCTGTCAATGCGAAAGGGCATCCGCTTGATGAGTCTTGGGTGCTCGGGAACTTGGCCGAGAACTCGCTGGAAAACATTCTGAACTCCCCGAAATCACGTGAATATGCTCGTCGGCTGGATCAAAACTTTGGTCATTGCAAGATCTTTTCTTTTCTCTATAGCAAGAGGAAGCGAGCACTTGATCGCGTGTTCGATAAGACAGATCCGTTGTATTCCTCGCAATCAGAAGCGAGAGTCAAGGGATCGCCTACCATAGGAGAAGATGGGAAGCGGGATGGCATGGCAAGGACAGTCTCCCTGCCTGTTATCAAAGATTAAAGGCAGAGCTTTTAGTGCTGGCGCGTGCTTGAGGAACGACAATGGAGAGAGATAGGCCTGAGATCCAACCCGATCTATCCGAGCAGGATTTAGAACGCTTGTCGCAGATTATGGCGGCTGGCGTTGATATTGAAACGACAGGACTCGATCCTGGCGCTGATCAGTTGTGCCTCATCCAAATATGTGATGGGGACGGAAACGTGAACCTGGTCCGTGGGCGGAGCTGGGTGCATACACGCCGACTGCGAGCGTTTCTTGCTGAGCCGTCCATCGTGAAGGTTTTTCACTTCGCTCTGTTTGATTGTGCATTCATCCTTAGAAATCTTGGTACTGAGGTAAACAACGTCTATTGCACTAAGGTAGCTAGTAAGATAGCCCGCCCCTTCGCGCCCAGCCATAGTCTATCGAGCTTAGTGAACGAGCTATTCGCGGTGGAGCTAGACAAAGCAGAACAACAGTCGGATTGGAGCAGGCATACACTGACGCCGGAGCAAATTGAATATGCAGTCAACGATGTTGTTTGGTTGCTCAAGGTAAGAGATCGACTCGAAGGCATCATAAATGATAAAGGCAAATTGTTTACCGGCATAACATATGCTGAGTTGAATCACAATTGTCAGCGTTTCCTTCCGACTATGCTGCATCTGTGGCTCAATGGCTGGGAGGATAGTAAGTCGTCCATCTTTAGTTACTAGTATCGGTCTTTGTCTGCCATCAGCTCTGAAACCGGAGGGACAACATGCACAAACAATCAAGCTATGAAACGCCGTACTTGTTAATTGACCTTGACAAGATCAGGCAGCAATGTCGGCTTCTGAGACAACTGATGGAGTACGCGGATATCTATTACGCTGTCAAAGCTAACCCTGCGCGACGTATAGTTCAAACTGCATTCGAAGAACACTGCGGCTTGGAGATTTCGTCTGAGACCGAATTGCAACAGGCAATTGAACTTGGAGTTCCTCCCAACCGAATTATTTCCTCCAATCCTGTCAAGAAGCCTTCCTTTATTTCGGCGTTGCATGATTATGGGGTTGACAGACTAGCGTTCGATTCCAAAGTGGAAGTCGACAAGATAAAGCACTGCGCCCCTAAAAGTCGGCTTTATCTACGATTACGGATCGATAACGCAGGATCTGATTGGCCGCTTTCCGGAAAGTTCGGCGTGGACGGTTCTGAAGCAATATCGCTTCTATCCTATGCGGCTGCACAAGGGCTCACGCCCTATGGCCTAACATTCCACGTCGGGAGCCAATGTTTGAATATAGAGAACTGGGAGAAAGCTCTCCTCTTGTGTTCGAGGATCATTGAACAGGTCGCCGACCGGCTTCCCTTAGAAATGGTAAATCTTGGAGGAGGACTGCCAATTCAACACACCAAGCCGATCCCACAGTTAGCGGATATTGTTTCTGTAATTGCGCACGCACGAAACGAACTGTTCGGCAATCATGTAACCTTTCTAATAGAGCCCGGCCGATTCTTGGTTGGGGAAGCAGCTACACTCGCTACAACCGTTGTGGGCAAAGCTCAACGTGGAAGTGAAAACTGGTTATACCTTGATGCAGGCGTATTCAACGGCCTTATGGAAACTGTGGAACGATTCTCATACGATTTTGAATTTGACGTTGATGAAAGCAGGGAGAAAAAAGTGTTTACAATTGCCGGGCCAACCTGTGACAGCCTGGACACGATGTTTGTTGGTCGCCTTATCCCCGATCTAGAGGTCGGGGATAAGCTGTATGTAAAACACGCTGGAGCATACACGAACGCTTATGCAAGCCACTTTAATGGCTTTGCGCCACCTACGGTTCTTTATACAGACTGTTTGTTCCACACGGAGGTGACAAGTGGAAATAGTGGAAGTGGTTCGCCGTCTACGAGGGCCAAACGGTTGCCCTTGGAATGCTAAGCAAACGCCTCGCCATCTACTGCAGGCCTTGAAGGCTGAGGTTACGGAACTAGAGGCCGCTGTGGATTCTGGGGCCATCTGGCAAATAGACGAAGAGCTTGGAGATGTCCTATTTAACTTAGTAGCTCTAGTGGAAACGTACCGCGAGAAACAGCTAACAGATTTGGACTTGATTGATCAATACATCAGCCGAAAGATGAGGACGCGGCATCCCTATGTTTTCGATCGAATGCCTGACCCCGGGCCAGAAGCCGCAGTCGACTTATGGGAAAAGTCTAAACTCAAGGAGGCTGAGCTCCGGCGTAACAGCCAAACAGGTACCTGCCTCGGCTATCTATTACATGGGGTATCGCATGAAAGCCGACGTGACCAGGACTGGCTTAAAGAACGTAT
>JAVEVM010000251.1:0-5761 GCA_034005055.1 Desulforhabdus sp.
CTATCAGAAGGCCATCGACAATTATCCAGCCGAAGACAAATTCCATATCAACGAAACCTTGAACAACCTCGGCACCGCCTACTTTGAAATGAGAAACTTCCAAGAAGCCAAGATCGCATGGGAAAAAGGCCTCACGGTTCTTCCGTCCGACCACATGGTTATGAATAACCTCATCGAATTTATCTACAACAATCCAGAAGTACCAAAAGACATCCGCACAGCAAGCCCGTTCATTCAAAAATTCCTGCAACGTCGATAGTGCGCATCAGCAAGCCCCAGTCATTTTGAATTTCGTGAAGATTTCCTTGCGGTTCTTATAACCGCTCACTCTGTCGAACACCTTTAATCGCCACTCCGCACGGAGGCACGCCAATCCTCAAGCAGGCTTGCACGCCTACGGCGTGACGGGATTGTCATGCCTCCTGCCGCGTTCGCGTGTCGTGGCGAGGTTGGACTCCGTGCGAGACAAATATCCTGATGGATTGATCCAGCTCAAAGACTTTGAGAAAACCAGAGTGGCTTTAGAGCTTGAGCTAACGAGGAAAAGTCCGAAGAGGTATCGGCAAATGCTTGATGCCTATTCGTCTTACAAAAAAGCCGAGCTTGTCGTTTTCATCCTACGGAATGATAAACTGATCCAAACCATCAAAGACGCGATGAGGGATAGTCATTATCCAAAACGCGAACGACCGATTGGATTTAGTCGCCTCGAAGACTGGCTGAAAAATCCGACAGAAGCGAGAATTCAATTCTCTGAAAGCGTCACGACACTGGCAAACATCGTCCGGTACAACGAGAAAATCGAAGCCTGATTGCCCAGGATTCAGCTCGGACTGGAGTCCGCACTGAAATTTGCGAAATGGATTTTCTGAAATTCAAAGTTGAGAACGAAATCAAACACATACCCGCCGCCGCCTCCCTTTCCTTGCCCCTGATCGACTGAAGACCCCTCTCCCTCCACGATGTTATGGGAAAGGGGTCTTCAGTCTGGTGCAATACAAGGTCGGCGGCGGCGGCGGCGGCGGCGGGATACTACTGGTAGAAGGAGTTTGTTATGACAATAGAAAATAAAAATACAGAAAACAAAAAGTCGAAGAAAGAAAAATCTGAGGATCAAGAGCAACATAGAGTCGTCATCAGCAAGGATGGAAATATGGCTTTAGAGGAAGCAGTAGCTCGGTGCACATCAGACTTTAAACTGGGAGCAATCTCGAAGTCTGATATTGCCAACTATATCTTCCTGAACCTCACAAAAGTTTTTTCAGACTCAGATGTGAAGGCTCTTAGAGCTGCACATTTCGATGAAAAGAAGGTCTTGGGTTCTATCCTACGCAATGACGATGATCTTCCTGAAGAACTCAGAAAAGCGATCCGCGCTCATTACGGCATCGGCGAACGAGAAAAGAAACGGACAGCCAAACAAAGCGATGATTCCTTAAATCGAAATGGTTCATAGCTGAGAACAGCACCAAGGCCCCCAGCTATAGATAGGACTTATTGGCGCATATAGACGTACTGTATTATCATATTATTCCCCATTTACTTAACTGGGGAAACTTATTACAATACTAAGTATGCGAGTATCTGAGTCCCTGCCCAAACTAAAGCCGCTTCTAAAGAAGCCTCTCTTCACTTCTAAGGAAGCAAGACAGCTTGGGGTACATCCTTCAGCTTTGACCTACCTAGCAAAGACTGGGCAAATCCAAAGAATCCGACGCGGTGTCTACCGAGGGGCTCAGGCTCCTGCCGTGCCGGGCTTCCAATGGAGTGATCTTGTTGAGTCCGCTCTTTCTATCCCTAATGGTGTGATCTGCCTCATCTCAGCTCTGGCCATCTATGGGCTGACTGAAGAAATCCCTAGAGAGCATTGGATCGCCGTACAACGTGATTCTAAAATGAGGGTACCGCGTCCAATCCGTATTGTACGTTACCGAAACGCGACCCTTGGAAAAACAGAAATCAATCTCGATGGCACGAAGGTTCCCATTTATGACCGTGAACGGACGATTGTGGACTCCTTCAGACTGCTTGACCGAGAGCTGGCGATTAAAGCTCTGAAGATGGCCCTGGCCTCTAAAAAGAAAGACCGAATTGATCTTAAAAAACTTCAGCAATACGCGAAGAAACTGCGTGTTCCTATTACGCCTTATCTGATGGCGGTGACAACATGAACGAAAGTGCACTGAAGGAGCGTCTGAAGACCATTTCTAAAGAAATGGGGATTACTTTTAACGACTGCTGGAAGCGGCTCTTGCTTGAGCGCTTCCTTGCGCGTATCGCAAGCTCAAAGCACAAAGAGAAATTGATTTTCAAAGGTGGCTTTCTGCTTTCCTATTTGCTTGATACGAACAGAGAAACCGTTGATTTGGATTTTCTTTTGACGAAACTCAAGGCACAAGCCGATGGTATCCGTGCTGTGATAGAGGAAATCGCCGCCGTTGACCTTAAAGATGGATTTACATTTTCTTGGTCGAGCACCGAAGAGCTGTCTCAGCCACATATGGAATACACGGGATTTAGAGTTCGTCTCACTGCCAACTTCGGGAATGTCCGCGATGGCGTGCAAATTGATCTTGGAATCGGTGACGAAGTAACCCCTGAGAAGCGAAATTTGAAACTGTTTTCCTATAAAGGAAAGCCGATGTTTGAAGATGACATTTCCCTTCTGGTTTACCCGATTGAATCTGTGTTTGCAGAAAAACTCCATGCGCTTGTGTCTCACGGAAAAGCGAACAGCCGCATGAAGGACTATCACGATATGTTTGTGATGGTGCGAGACAACGCCATTAAAAGTCCCGAGCTAAGGAGGGCCATTGAAGTCACGTTTGGTCAACGCGACCAAGCATTTACGGCTCCCATCGAATTTGCGACGGATGAATTGGATCAGCTTCAAAGAACTTGGAATCTGTATCGCGGCAAACAAAAGGAGGCGAATTTGCCAACTTCTATTCAAGATGTGATCGACACGATAAATGGATTTTTAGAAACGATTTGAGGATTGGTTATTTTGATAAATTGATTTTCTAAATGAGGCATATCACTTCTTTCTCGGTCATTGAAAGGCCGAAATTTTAGGGGTAATATGGACTCCAGAAAGTCCGAGCTGCAAGGCTCACAGTTCTTTGAAAATAGAATAGCACCTGAATGGCTTTGTACAAAAGAAGCCGCAGCGATCCTTGGAATCACCGCAAACGCCTTACGAATCCGTAAGTGTCGCGGTGAAATTGAGTGTCGCTACTTTGGAAAGCTTTTGAGATTTAACCGCGACTATCTCCTGACGTTGTTTCGTGAACAACGAAACAAACGAAGGGATTAGTTATGGCGATTAAGAAAGTTTTAGAAAACGGCAAATGTAAGTATGAAGTCATTGTAAAAATTCGAGACAAATCCGGCAAGCAACTTATGCGGCGAAAACGATGGTTCTCAAGCGAGCGCGAAGCTCGCAAAGTCGAACTCGACATTTTGATGGAACTTGAAGGCCACAAATCCAAAATCTTTTGGAAGAAGTGGATCGAACACGTTTTAGAGAAATACCGAGTCGAATATAGAGCATCCACCTACTGGAACTATAAGCACTGCCTGGACAAGTGGTTCAATCCAATTTGGAATGACAAGTTCATTGATGAGATCAAACCAAGTGATGTTCACAAAGCCATCTTTGAAACAGCTTCGGGAGTTTCTAGCTACACGCAAAGAGGACTCCTAAAGATCGTAAAAAGGATTTTCAATATCGCGATTGAAGAAGGTGTGATTGTCCGCAATCCCGCTGTAGGGATTCGCGTTCGCTGTGCAGACGCAAACCAATCTGTTCTAAACCGAAACGAAGTTGAAATCCTATTAAAGGAAGCACAACGAGTAGATCACCGATTCTTTCCTCATTGGGCATTGGCACTTTTAAGTGGAATGAGATCGGGAGAGCTTTATAGCCTTCGGTGGACGGATGTGGACCTTGTTACTGGCAAGATCAACATCTCTAAGGCGTGGACCCGTTACAACGGTGAAGGGCCTACGAAGACCGCAAAGAACAGGATTTGTCCGATTTCAAGTGAGTGCCGCAGGTTCCTGGAAAAGTTAAAGCTACAGCACGCAAAAGACTCTGAGTACGTCCTTCCCCGAATATGGGAATGGGATCAAGGAGAACAAGCGAAAGTGCTTAAAAACTTTTGTCAGGAAATCGGCATCACTCCTATCAAATTCCACGACCTACGAGCCACCTTCATTACGCAAATGCTAAATAATGGTGTGCCACTTTCTAAGGTCATGGCCATTGTAGGTCACTCGTCCCTTAAGACGACCCAAGGCTATTTAAGGCTATCGGGTAAGGACATTGAGGGAGCAACGGAAGACCTGAACATTCAGGTTCCCGAAGCAGAAGAGAGGCTTGCGAATGTGGTTGAACTGAGACGAAGGTAATCAAAAGGATTTGGTAGCATTTGGTAGCACAGGTGTTGTTTATTTGAGGGATTTCAATGGGTTACTGTGATTACCACCCACCCATCCAATTTTCCTTCCGCCAATTAAGTACCCCTGAAAAGTTGAACGAAGCCAGGCAGGTGCCTGGTTTCATTTGAGAAAGCGAAGCCCGAGAGTATTTCGGCGAATTTCGCTGCATTTCCGAATTTGGTAACCAAAGGTAACACCGCTGGTAACAACCAAAACCCGCGCTTTAGCGAACCCCCTACGGCCTATTTGAAGCTCGAAGAACCTCTCTAAAACCACAAGAGGTTTTCGATGTACGACTTTTTGGTTCGATTGTTCTTTGCCGCAGCTCTTCTCGAGCTCGGCCATGCGGCTATTCAGCCCGACAAATGCACCTCACGCGAATGCCTTGGCAGGATGGAGCGCCTCTCACGGGAGGCTCTGTACGCGCAATGGAAGCCGATCTCGGTCTTTCGAGAGGAGGCTCGGCGGATTCGCGAAGCCGCCCGATGACGCTGATTCGTTAGCGACCCAAGAACTTCGGGAAGTCGGAGATAAAAAACTCCGTCTTCTCGAAGGGGTCCGTTGGATTACTCATGAGTCGCGGTTCAGACGGATCTCGCAGAATCCCGAATGGCACACAGAAGCGCTCGAAGAACCTCAGGTTCAAGCAGCGAACCATGCCTTCGTAGGTGTCAGAGCTGTACGGCGCGTCCGCGTCGTACTTCATTCGTATCGCTTTGCCGTTCTCATCGACTTTCTCGAAGATCTCTTCGGCAAATTCGACCGCAGTGAGAGTTGGCGTTGGCCAACTCCACAGACGCTCGATCATCCCATGCGCTGAGGCTTGAATGAAATCGTAGTCCGGAAAGCGATCTTCAAAAGCCCAATTCCAGCCGTAAATGCCCGCCATCAAAAGATCGCGATAGAAATCAAGCGTCGGCCCACCATCGAGAACGCGCTGGCCACTCGGCGTGAGTCTGACTGCACCTTTAAATTTGCGAACATATTTCTTGAACACAAGTAGTTGATGAATCCGCGTCGCCTCAGGGCAATCAAGTTCGCGCGTTGGCCGAAAACGCTTATCTTCTTCGGCTAGAAACTTATCCCAGAACGCCTGCACGAAATTTCGATTGAGCGCGCCGGTCTGCGTAAGCTTCAGGCCGCCATCACTCCCCGAACTTGCTAAAAGAAACAATGCTTGGCCAACGATTGGGATCTCGCCAAGGCGTGACGCCGTCACAACAGCGGACGACTTCGTTGCGATCACGACATGGGTCGCGCCGCTTTTGTTCTTCGCTGGAAAATTGATGACCTTCGCCATAAGTGCCCTGGTTTAGCT
>JAVEVM010000252.1:0-5772 GCA_034005055.1 Desulforhabdus sp.
AGTAGGGCCGTGGGCTTGACAAAGGATTCTGCTTCCGCAAAGACTTGTTGCTTGATCTTCCTCTGCTCGAAAACCGCCTCGATCACAAAATCGCAATCGGCAAAGTCCTGATAATCCAGGGTGCCCTTGAGAAGACTGGTCAAATAGAGGCCCTGAGCTTCGTTCAATTTTCCTTTTTCGACCATTTTTTGAAATTCTTGGGTGACATAAGCACAACCTTTGTCCACAAACTCCTGCTTGATGTCTTTCATCACCACGGGCACACCAAGGCGGTAGATGAAAAGTTGAGCGAGCTGCGAAGCCATCAGGCCGGCACCGATGATGCCGATCTTGCTAACGGGCTGAGGTTTTGCTTCCGGCTTCCCCTTTGGCTTCTTGGAGTATCGGTTAACCAGATCGAAAGAGTAGATGGAGGCTTTGCACTGACGCGTTTTGATCAGGTCGCCGAGGGCCTTGTTCTCCTCTTCAAATCCTTTCTCAATGTCCCACTTGCATGCTCCCTCGATGAGCTCCAACGCCCGATACGGGGCCGGCGCAGCACCATGCACCCTACCGTCTATAAAAGCTTTGGCCTTTCCAAGGAGGCTTTTGACATTTCCGATTTGCACTGCCGGGCGCGCCAGCTCAACATTGCCGGCAATGATGTGCAGCAGAAACTGCAATGATTCATCGAGGAATTCGGTTCCATCGAAGAGGCGATCGGCGAGTCCCATTTGAAATGCTTGTGGACCATTCATCATCCGGTTCTGATTCAAGGCATTGAAGACGATGAGCTCAATGGCTTTCTCGGGTCCCAGCAGTTTAGTGCCGAGCGTGCAGCCGCCCCAGCCTGGAATAAGACCGAGAAAGCATTCGGGGAAACCTATTCCTTGGGCGCTTTTGGCTATCGTGCGGTATTTGCAGTAGAGAGCAATCTCCAGCCCCCCGCCCAATGCCACACCATTTATGGCAGCCACAGTGGGTATAGGAAGATCCATGATGCGTTTCATACTGGCATGCCCGAATTGTCCGATCTGATAACCCTGCTCGAAGGTCGTGACGAAAGGTACTTCGGTCAAGTCAGCTCCGGCCGCAAAAATATAGGGTTTTCCCGTGAGCAGCAAACCCTTCACTTGACCGTTCTGGATAATCTCATCAAGGGCTTTGTTAAGAGACCGCAGGGCGGATTCGCTGAATGTATTGGGCTTTCTGTAGTCGTGACCGTTATCCATGGTCATGACAGCAATTTTACCCACGGGAGATTCGTAGAAGCGATTATAAAATCGGGTCACCGGTTCGGCCATGGCTTACCCCCCTCTGTTATGCTTTCTTGGTTTTCTGTTTGCTGATTTGCAGATTTTCCCAAATTGCCGATGCTCCCTGCCCAAGTCCCACGCATAGGGTTGTCAGGCCGAAACGGGCTTCAGGTTGTTCTGCGAAAAGGTTGGCCAGATGTGTCACCAGTCGAGGTCCGGAACCGGCCAAAGGATGACCGAATGCAATCGCTCCTCCAAACGGGTTGAGGCGCTCGTCATCAGGGACCTTCAAGCCGAATTCGCGCATAAAGACGATACACTGAACGGCGAAGGCTTCATTCATTTCGATGAGATCGATGTCCTCCATGGACATGCCGGTTTTTGCGAACAGCTTCTTAGTGGCAGGTACCGGCCCGTAACCCATGATCTCTGGCCGAACTCCTGCATAGGCATACCCGACCAGCCGCATTTTCGGGACGACACCCAACTGCTCGGCCTTCTCAGCCGACATAAGCAGTACTCCGCAGGCACCGTCATTGAGCCCGGAAGCATTGCCTGCGGTCACTTTGCCCTGCACCCGAAAAGGAGTCTTCAGATCCCTCAAGCCTTCCATGGTGGTCTCGGGACGAGGCTGTTGATCCCGATCGGCGACCACCCATCCTTCTTTGGTATAAACGGTCATGGGAACAATCATTTTTTGGATCTTGCCTTCTTTGCATGCCTTGGCCGTTTTCATCTGTGAATGGTAGGCATACTCATCCGCCATTTCCTTGGTGATGTCGGGAAACATGTCGTGCAGATTCTCTGCTGTCTTCCCCATCACCAGAGCGTCTTCGGATACAAGTTTTTCCGTCAGAAAGCGTGGGTTTGGATCAGCCGACGCTCCCATGGGATGGTGCCCCATGTGCTCGACTCCGCCGGCTATTGCCACATCACAAGCGCCCAATGCTATTTCGGAGGCAGCGCTGGTGATGGCCGTGAGTCCGCCGGCACACATGCGATCCACCGAGAAGCCGGAACAAGACTCCGGAAGACCGGCCAAAATTGCCGAGGTGCGCCCCAGGGTCAGCCCCTGATCGCCTTCCTGGGTAGTGGCCCCCCAAACGTTCTCTTCAATCATACCGGGCTTCACTGCAGGATTGCGTCGCAACAATTCACGAATGACTTTGACCACCATATCATCGGCCCTCGTCAGCCAAAAAAAGCCCTTTTCTCCAGCTCTTCCAAAGGCTGTTCGGATACCGTCGACTACAAACACATCTCTCGCTTTCATGAGAGCGTCCTCCTTGCGATAAGATTAACTGAGAGCAAATCCATCCACGGGTATCTCCAGGGCGGATTTGTCATTATTCATGATTGCCTTGGCTTTACCGCTCGCCTGCGTTAATACCTGGTTCATGAAAAATTGTGCCGAGGCAATCTTGCCGAAGTAAAATGCCGCGCTGCGGTTTTCCTCAAGCAGCTTCTTCCTGGCTGTTTCGTCTTTGATATTATGATCGCGGTAAATTTCCTGAAGTCTTCGATCCGCCAGATAAGCCTGCCACAGAAGCAGAAAACCCATGATCACATCGCCGAACAGGTCTAGGTAGGGTTTTGCATAGAGAACCGGAACATGAAATTCGTCCGTCATGCTTTTGAGGGCAAAAAACTTGGTCACCTGTACCAGATTTTCCTGCGCTTCCTCATAAATCTGCACCAGGTCCCGCAAACGAAAATTCATGCGAATTTTGGCCAGCATTTCACTCGAGGTCTTAAGTGCATTTTTGAATAACTGCCCTCGTTTCAAAGTCAGTTTGCGGCCTATCAGGTCGAGTGCCTGAATGCCGTTGGTGCCTTCATAAAGAGAGGCGATTTTGCAGTCGCGCATGAATTGCTCGACCGGGTACTCACTGACGAATCCATATCCTCCGTATATCTGAATGGCCGTCTCACAGACTCTGAAGCCGAGATCGCTTCCAACCGATTTGCAGATGGGAATCAGCAGATCGACATGACCTTGGAACAGCTCTCGTTCTTCTTCTGTTGGCGCCGCCCGTTCCCGGTCGATGCAGTAAGCGGCCAAATGCAGCATGGCACGCATGCCCTCGGTGCTGCTCTTCATGAACATGAGCATCCGCCTTACGTCGGGATGATCGATGATCGGGACCCGTGGTGCATTGGCGTCCTTCATTCTTTCGACAGGGGCTCCCTGAATGCGCTCCCTGGCATACTGGAGAGCATGCAGATAAGCGGCGTTGGCATGGCCGAGGCCCTGCATGCCGACAAACAGGCGAGCTTCGTTCATCATGTCGAACATGATTCGCATACCCTTGTTTTCTTCGCCCATGAGGTAGCCGATGCAGGTGCCGCTCTCTCCAAAGTTCAGCGAGCAGGTCGCCGAGCCGTGAATTCCCATTTTGTGCTCGATGCCGGAGCAGGCTACATCGTTGTCAACCAGATTACCGCTTTCATCGGCGCGCAATCGCGGCACCAGAAAGATCGAAATGCCCCTCGTTCCCTTGGGGGCGCCATCGATTCTAGCCAGCACCATATGGACGATGTTATCGGTCAGATCATGCATTCCGGATGAGATAAAAATCTTTTGGCCCTGGATGTTGAATGCTCCATCCGGTCTGCGGGTGGCCCGAGTGCGCAGGTTGCCCACATCGCTGCCAGCCCCTGGTTCGGTCAGGCACATGGTGCCGCCCCATTCGCCGGAAAACATTTTGTACATGTAAACATCCTGCAGGTCCGACGTGCCGTATTTTTGCAGAAGACGAGCCGCTCCATGAGTCAACCCCGGGTACATTATCAAAGCCCAATTGGCTGCACTGAAGAACTCTAAAGCGGCATTGGCAACAACAAAAGGAAGCCCCTGGCCGCCCACCTCCGGCGGATCGCTTATGGCGATCCAGCCTCCCTCGCAGTAGAGCTTGTAGGCTTTGTGGAAGGCTTCCGGTACGTTAACGATGCCGTTGTCAAACCGGCATCCTTCCCGGTCGCCGATCTTGTTGATCGGATATAGCTCCTTTTCCGCCAGTTTCTCTGCCTGTTCGATCACCATATCGAACAGTTCTTCAGAAAATTCCGAGTACTTGGGATGTTTACACAATTCCTGCACACGCAGTTGCTCGTAAAGCACAAACTTGAGGTCTCGTTCATCAGCAAGCAATTTCATATTGGTCTCCTATTGGTGGGGTTTCGTCAGCTTCTTACCTGTCTCGTTGGATTGCTTTTGGATGCCATGCAAAAACAAGTCGATAATGGGCTCCGCCATGGATTCCAAAGTATAGCGCCTGCCTGCCAGCACCCAGGTCGAAACCACTTCATCCAAAGTTCCAAAAATGAGGCGCTTGATGAGCCCTTTGGGCAAGTCCTCTCGGAAGTTGCCTTCTATTTGTCCTTGCTGGACGATCTCTCCGATCAGGTCCAAATATCTTTTCAGTTCTATTTTGTCGGACTCTCGCATGAATCTGCTGCTCTGGCGCAGTTCGACCTGAAACACTGCAGCCAGATCCGGATTTGCCTGGAATTCTGCCAAATGCATTTTGATCAGGCGGTCCAATTTCGAGACAGGGTCGCTTTGCTCGTCAATTGCGGCACGGAACCGGGAGATGACTTCCTGCATTTTGACTTCAAAGATAGAAATCAGAAGATCATCTTTGTTCTTGAAATAGAGATAGATCGTGCCGTCGGCGACGCCGGCTTCTTTGGCAATCTCAGAGACTTTGGACTGGAAGAAGCCTTTCTGGGCAAATACTTTAACGGCTGCATCCAAAATACGCTTATGTTTGTCTGAGCTCTTGTTCCGCATTAATCGCACATTCCGGTTAGAGTTTCAATCATGAATGAATAATCATTCATTTACGCTCCGTTTCTTTTCTTGTCAAGTAAAAAGCGTTGTGAAAATATGCTGCCGAAGTTGGATTTTAAACATTATTGAACCATGGAGGGGGTTATGCAGGTCACATGCTTCGGGGCAGCCGGCTGTGTTACGGGCTCTTGCTTTCTAATCGACAACGGCAAGAAATACCTTGTCGACTGCGGTCTTTTCCAGGGCGGTAAGCGCATGGAGGAAATGAACCGCCTCCCCTGGGGCTTTGATCCGCAGGAGATCTCAGCTTTGTTTCTGACCCACGCACACATCGATCACAGCGGTCGCATACCCAAGCTGGCGAGGGACGGCTTCAGGGGCAAGATCTACACAACTTTACCTTCCGCCGAGCTCTGCAAGATCCTACTGTTTGATTCTGCTCATATTCAAGAGTCTGAGGCCGAGTGGCAGTCACGAAAAAATCGAAGGCGAGGAAAGCCCGCCGTTGAACCTCTCTATAACGCAGCCAATGTTGAGACTTGCCTGCCTCTCTTCGAGGCGGTAGCTACGAATCAGGTCATTGAGGTCGATTCCGGCTTTAAGATTCGCTTTCGCAATGCCGGCCATATTTTGGGCTCTGCAATTCTGGAGTGCTGGAATGAATCGTCGGCCAGATCCAGTAAACTGGTATTTTCGGGTGATCTCGGTCAAAAAGATCAGCTGATCGTGCACGACCCTCATTCC
>JAVEVM010000253.1:0-5771 GCA_034005055.1 Desulforhabdus sp.
TCGCCCCGACGGCCAAATTCGGGATAGACACCCAGCTTTGTCAGCGTCTCCTTGAGGAAAGGGGTTTGGTACACCAAGCCGGTCAAGCCGACGTCTCCCGAGGGCTGCAGGCAAATCTTGTCAAAGGCGGCGGCCAGATAGTATGGGCCGTTTCCCGGTCCGAATTCGCCAAAGGTTTCCGAATAGACAAAAGCGGGCTTGTTTTTGCCGCGAAAGGCCGTTATGGCGCTGCGCATTTCCTGGACTGTAGCCAGCCCCATCGCTTGAGATCCCACTCGGGCGACCAGGCCGATCACTCGCCGGTCCTCCGCCGCTTTTTGAATCGCAAGGACCATTTCCCTCACGCTCAGCTTTTTTCTGCCAATCAGGCCTGCCACCTGCTCTGTCGGGGCATATTCCTGCAGACCTTTTTCGAAATCTATCTCGAGCATCATCTTGCCGGCGAGAGGAGCGGATTTGGGCCATAAGAAGTAACCGGTCAGAGCAGCGGCGACGATCAGCAAAACGATCAGAAATCCGATGGATGCCAGAATGCCTACGAAAAATCTTCTCACACTCATGCTGGGCTCCTGTACGAAAAAATCGTCAACTTGCGTTAGATAAATTACGGGCTTGTTCTTATTGGAGAACGTCAAAGAAAAGCTGAGAAGCCACCGCTTACGACCGTAGCGTAGCGATGAGCCGCAGCGGCTTGAGGAGAAGATCCAAGGCATCGATGATGCTCGTTGCGACCACATCGGCCTCCAACACAGCGTCCAGCGACGCCCCTTCCCTTTCCACGATCGCAATTCCCAAGCCGGCTTCTTTGAGCATCAACCTGTCGTTTTGGCCGTTTCCCATGCAAGCGCAACCTGCGGCCCCAAGGTTTTCGATATAACGCAGTTTGGCGCGTGCCTGATCTTCCTTGGAAATGATGTACAAGTGACAGGCCATATGCGATAGCTGCCGCTCTACTCCGCCGAAGGTATCCGCCGTGAGGACATGAATTCCCAGTGAGCCGGACAGGGTGGCGAGACGCTCTTCTACCCCCTCCAGCAACCGCCCGTCGCAGGCGATTGTCCCGTTGTAGTCCAGTACCAGGTGATGCAAAAGCAAGGGCTTGCGGCCGGGAATTGAAATCTCGAGCATGTCTGGGCTCCTTTCAGTCCCTTTTCAGGCGACAGGCCACGACGAGCAATGCGGATCAGTCCTTGGCCCGGTTGACACAGTGGAAAGCCAGCACAAACAAAATCGAGCCGATACCGGCCAGCAAAAAATATGAAAAAGGACCCGGCACCAGATCGAACGAGGCGCTTCTTATGGCTTTGGCTGCATGGGTCAAAGGCAGGAAGGCTAAAATATTCTGCACCCAGGCGGGCATGCGCTCCACCGGAAAAAAGGTGCCGCCCAGGAAAGCCATCGGCGTGATAAAAAAGTTGGTCAGCAGGGCCTGATCGGCATGCGATTTTACCAGCATAGCCAGACAGACCGCCAGGGAAGCAAAAACGAAGCTGTTCAGCACCACTCCGAGCCAGAAGAAAATATTATAGGAAAGCACCACTCCAAATGCCAGGGCCAGCACGAGAATGATCGACACCGAGAGCAGGGCGCGGGTGATGCCGGCCAAAACCTCACCGGTTACATAGGCAATGTTTCGAATCGGTGCGGCTTGAAATTCTTCAAAGATGCGCCAGTAGAAACGCGCTATGTTGATTTCGCCGGCAATGGCAAAGGATTGAGTCATGCTGTTCATAGCCACCAACCCGGGAATCAAAAACTCCAGATAGGAGCGGCCTTCCATCTGAACATCGCGGCCCATTCCGAGCCCGAAGGCAACCATATAGAGGGTCGGAGCCACAGCCATGGAAGCCATCTGCCTGAAGAGCTTCTTCTTCAGGATCAGCACTTCACGGTAATATATGGCGAAGCATCCTCTCACGGCAGGACTTTCCTGCCGGTCAGAAAGATGAAAACATCTTCCAGGTTTACCCTGCGCAGGGAAAAACTCCCCTGCTGCCTCTCGACATACCGGTTGGCTTCTTCACGGTCTTTGAAATAAGTGGTATCCATCTCGCCGTTGATGATTTCATCCAGGGCCCAGGCCCCAAGGCGTGCCATCAGGTTTTGGGGCGCATCGACCGCCACAATCTTCCCTTCATCGAGAAATGCCACACGCTCTGCAAGGAACTCCGCCTCCTCGATGTAGTGAGTCGTCAGGAAGATGGTTGTCCCGCCCTGCTGAATTCTCTTTATTAAAGACCAGATGCGTCGCCGGATACTCGGATCGAGCCCCACGGTGGGCTCATCCAAGAAGAGAATACCGGGGGAATGCATCAATGCGCGAGCCACCGTCACGCGCCTCTTCATGCCGCCGGAAAGATGTTTGACGGGGCTCTCCTTGCGCTCCTTGAGCTCCACATAATCGAGCAGTTCATCAATGCGCCGGGACCTTTCGCGACTCGGCATGTGAAATAGGCGGCCGTGAATGTCCATGTTTTCATAAACAGTCAGTTCGTGATCCAGATTGATGGTCTGCGGCACCAAACCGCATTGTCTTTTCACTTTGAGTGCATCGCGCTCGATATGATAACCGTGCAGATAGGCGTCACCGGAAGTAGGCCGGGATAGTCCGGTGAGTATTCTGATGGTTGTGGTCTTGCCGGAGCCGTTCGGCCCGAGATAGGCGAACAGCTCGCCGGCAGCCACCTCAAGATTGACCCCTTTCAGTGCCTGTACCGCTTTGTAATGCTTGGTCAAATTGTTAATTCGGATCATCGGATTAAGCCGCAAATCAGCAAAAAGACTTCATTGACAACTCATGCTTTTTCGAATATCCCCAACACAACAACTGCAGTTTTGGCTGAAGTTGGTACAAGTCCGCTGCCATGCGGTTTTGGTTAAGATTTGTTAAACCTGTGCACTTTGGCTTCAAGGATGCCCGGATGTCAAGTTATTTCCCCGGAGGATCAACAGAGTAGAACGAGTCATGGTTATTGCCGGCCATCTGTATTTGCCGGAGATTAAGGACATCTTGCCGGCATCTTTTTGCGTTGGCGGCAAGAGCGTTTTAAATTGCATGATCAATGATGGTCATTCCGGATAAAAGCAGTTATAAATGGATTTAAACTTGGGGGTTGGCTCTTTTAGCTTTGAGAACTTAGGGAATGCGTGAGTGCGGAATGCTCGTATTTTCAGGCATTACAGCCGGGCGTGTCCGCAGGGTGACGGTATCGAGGGGCTTGCCGAAACCTTCTCAGCGATTGGGCTTGGATCTCAGGATAGAGGAAAGGGTAATGGTTTACGATGTAGGAATCGATGTCGGTTCAGTGAGTATCAATTGCGTGGTGATCGACGAATCCCGGAAGGTGGTTTTAGAGACACCGTACCTGCGCCATTTCGGGCTGGTCTATGAGGAAACCCATGAACTGCTGAAAACAATTCTGGATTCCGAATTCAGCCGACAGCCTCACCGAATCCGCTCTATTTCTTTCACCGGGGTGCATGGTCAAAACGTGGCCGATATTCTGTCCGCACCATGGGAAGTGGAAACTATTGCCCAGGTTCTCGGTGTGACCCAGGTCGTTTCGGGAGTGCGCACCATCATCAGCATAGGCGGCCAGGATGCAGCCCTCTTTCAGCTGGCCCACGAAGGCAGCCAGTGGCATCTGGAGGCCTTCAACATGAACGGACCGTGCGCTTCGGGCACCGGATCGTTTATCGACCAGCAGGCAGAACGGCTCACGCTTTCCATCTACGGCAATGAGCTCAACGTCAGCCAGGAGCAGCAACAGCAAACTCTTGACGATTTTATTTCATTAGGGCTGAAAAGTACTTATCCTGCACCGGTGGCGTGCCGTTGTACGGTTTTCACCAAGTCGGACATGATCCACCTGCAGAACAAAGGGGAAACCCTGCCCAATATCATAGCAGGACTTCATCACGGCAATGCCGCAAACTATATGAGCACCATTGTCGCCAACCGGGAGCTCGATGAGCCCATTGTCTTCATAGGGGGCATGGCCTCCAATCATCTGCAGGTTAAAGCTTTTCAGCACTACTTCCCAAAAATCCAAATTCCTCCCTATCATACTTCACTGGGCGCATACGGCGCCGCCCTGCAGGCGCAGAATCAGGGTTGGGCCAACGAGGTGGATCCGTCGCGGCTCGGCAGCAACCGCACTCGCTCCCACTATGAATTCCCCAAGGCTGAACGACTGGAGCTCAAGCTGACCCGTTTTGATCCCGACAACTCGCTTTCCTCCTGGGCAGCCCGCCGAAAACATTCTGTCAAGGTTTATCTGGGAGTGGACATCGGATCGACCACCACCAAGTACGCCTTGATTGATGATGCAGGAGAAATTCTCAACAAGTGCTATGTACCCACGCAGGGAAAGCCGATTGAAGTCGCACAGAAGCTGATCCGCAATTTATGCGCAGAGGTAGGGAAAAATGTTCGACTCACGGCTATCGCCACAACCGGCTCCGGCCGAAATGTGGTGGGCGATTTCTTGAAAGCGGATCTGGTGATTGATGAAATCACCGCCCATGCAAAAGGGGCGGTTGCCATTGACTCCGAAATCGACACCATCTTTGAAATCGGCGGCCAGGACTCCAAATACATCCGCATCGATAACACGCATCCGCTCGACTTCGATATGAACAAAGTCTGCGCGGCGGGCACCGGCAGCTTTCTTCATGAACTGGCCAACAAGTTGAAGATCAATATTGTAGGGGAATTTCAGGAAATTGCGCTTTCCGCCCAGACGCCTGTCCATCTTGCCGAACGCTGCACGGTGTTCATGGAATCGGATCTGGTGAGTTACGCTCAAAAAGGGGCAAAGCGGGACGACCTGATCGCCGGACTCTGTTACGCCATTGTCTACAATTACTTGAACCGGGTGGTGGAGAGGCGCTATATCGGGCAGAGAATAATGTTTCTGGGCGGTCCTTCTCTCAACCAGGGGATAGTCGCCGCCTTTGAAAGAGTATTGAGCAAACCGATTCTGGTGCCCAAGCACCGCGAAGTCATGGGCGCTTTTGGAGCGGCTCTGGCGGTGAGGGAGCTCTTTGAGCGCGGAGAAATAGCCCGGCAGTCGAGGGACCTGCAGATGCTTGCCGAAATGCAGGTCGAACATACCGAAACCATCTGCAAAGCGGACAAGAGGTGTCACAACGAATGCAAGCTGAAGGTCTACAGTTTCGGCGGCCGCAAAAGCGTTTGGGGAGGTGACTGCGGCAGATACGAAGTGAGCCGCTACGACGGAGCCCGGCAACCTGACTTTTTTCAGGAACGCCAGCAGATTTTTCAGGAGGCACTGGAAGAGAAAGGCATTTCGACTGTAGAGCCGGTCAAGGTCGAAGACCGGTCCAGACCGTCTGTTGGGGTGCCGTTGGCCCTGCATTCGCTGGAATGGGGTATTTTTTGGGGACATCTGCTGGCGGAGCTGGACTTTTCCGTTCGCTTCAGCCCTCGAACCAACAATAAGCTGGTTTTGGCCGGGCTGGAGTGCATGACGGCGGAAACCTGCTTTCCGGTCAAGGTGTTCCATGGCCACGTGCGTCATTTGCTCGATCAATGCGATTACCTCTTTTTGCCGAACGTCATCGATATGCCCACCCCGACTCCCGAGGAGACCGGCTTCTTCTGCCCTCTGGTGGAGAGCTCCCAGTATATGGTACGGGCCGCTTTGTGGATTGACGATGAACGCTTGATTCGGCCTACTTTGTACCTGAAGGAAAATCATCGCCGCATTGTCGATTCTCTCAACCAAGGTTTTCCCGAAAGATTGCGG
>JAVEVM010000254.1:0-5757 GCA_034005055.1 Desulforhabdus sp.
AGGTGGAGCCTCTGATTGATCGTGCGGCGCGCTTTCTGTAAAGCGAAGTCCTGGCGTCGTCCGGCTACATAAAGCGGACTTATGGGAGAATAGCGATAAGATGCGCCGAGCAAATATGCTTTCTCAGTCCGCCAGCATGAACCGGGTGTGATCGTCTCCGTCTCGTCCCAGCGTGCGCCGAAGCCATTGAGTACGGTACTGAAATCTCCAATCGCTACCAGGTTGAGAGGGTCCCCTGCGGCCGTTCCGCGTTTATTGGTAGTGCAACGGGGGAGCTCTTTCAGTTTCTGGCGGAGCTCCCCTTCGTCACAATCCACTCTTTCATCGGCCGGATAGAGCACCTCAAGGCGCCTTTTGCCATGGTCCACATTCAGACCGGCAACCGGGATTGAGAAGAAAAACTGCCTGCTGCCGCCGGTGCCCAGCAGCTCCACGGTCACTTCCTTCTTGCCTTCATCGAGCGAGGTGAAGGCGAATCCGGAAAGCTCTCCTCCCGGCCTGATCAGCCCCCAGCCGATTCCGTGCTCCTGGAAGTAAGCATCGATACGCCGATTGGTAGTGCGGACAGCAAAATACTTGAAGGGAACAAAAACAGCCAGCAGCGGAAAAACGATCCATGCGAGAAGCCCCAACTCGATAAGCCGCCTGGCTACCGCAAAGTGATTGACGAACGCGGCCTCCAGTGGTGAATAATAATTGGGATCGAGGCTCCTAAGATGCAGGCGATAAGCTTGCTCACCCCTGTTAACGATTCGAAGCCACACTGGTTGAATGCCTCTGCGTGCCAGCCGGACTCCGAAAAATCGCTCGCTTTCATGGTCATCCAACACCGATACGCTGACGGCAAGCTCTTCGTCCCGTTGAACATCGGCCCGCTCAACAAATGCCCGTTCTTCAGGGTGAGGCTTATAGGGAACGCCCAGCAAACGAGATCTAGTAAGGATCATCGCGACCCCTCATCATCTCAAGCAGTGCCTCGTAAGGCCATGCGTTTCATTCATCCGCAAGGACTAAGCCACCGTAAATCAGAATGTTCCGGGCAGCTGAATCCAATTCACGAGATCCTCCGTGTAGTAGACATCGCCGGTCGAAGTCAAACCGATCAGATCCCCTTGAAGATCGGAGTTGAATTCCCCAATGGCCACCTGGTTCAATACTCCGGGAACATGAATCCAGTTGAGTAGGTCTATGCTATAGAAGATCTGCCCTTCAAAGCTCACACCAGCAAGATCCGCTTTAGAATCGCCGCTAATGTGCCCAACGGCCAACTGAGCAAGGCTTCCGGGTATCTGCTGCCAGTTTTCTCGATCGAAGGTAAGGAAGATATCACCGGAAGAGGTCACTCCGGCCACATCTCCAAAGCCGTCGCCATCAAGATCAGCACAGGCGAGCTGCTTTAAGACTCCCGGCATGCTCTCCCAATTGATTAAATCCATGGTGTAGTAGATGCAGCCTTCCGCTGTAACCCCGATCAAATCTTCCACTTGGTCTCCGTTCAAATCACAGGCTGTAATTTGACTCAATTCACCTGGTATGCACTGCCAGTTAGCCAGATCCTGTGTGTAGTAGATCTGTGCGTCGTCCGTAAGGCCGAAAATCTCATGGGTGCCGTCGCCATCGAAATCACCCCCCGCAACCTGATTTAAGGCTCCTGGAAGGTGCTCCCAGGTGAGGCCTGTTGCACCTAATGCAAAGAAAAGGTCGCCGTTGGAAGCAGCAGCCACCAAATCGTCCCGAAAGCGATTTTCCAGACCGGCATCAACTTGATCTGCCGAAGCAAGGTTTGCCTGCTGCCCACTATCGCCGTCGAAATTGCCGGTTGCGAGTCTCAGTGATGGTTTAGAACATCCGTCCGTGGCGTTATCCGACAGAATGGTAATCCTCAGCGTATCCACTTTGGCGTGATCGATGCTGATCAGAACCTTCAGATTGTTGTCCGAGTACGAATAGCCGTAGGAATCGGAGCATTCATGTATGACCCTGGCATATTGATTGCCGTTACCTTTTTGAAAAGGCTTGGTGCTTGACCATTTGGAGCTGTCGTTTTGCACACCAAAATAGCCCAGATTGAATCCCGTCATCACATCTCTGTATACTGCAGCATTGACGTCATTCTTGTTAGTATGCCAGGTCGCTCCGTTTACATAAAAAATACCGTCGGTTGTATAAATGTCTCGGCTTAAAGTCTTTCCGGGAATGCGCAGCTTTGTTGAGCCGGAGGCCGATGTGAGGTTGATATCGCCGCTCGAGGCATCGATCATTCCGGTGTAATTGTAATCTGTCTGAGGTTTTCCGAAAAAATGACCTTTGATGGTTATTTTCTGCCCTTTTACACTGTTGATATAGGGCTGGAACGACGGATACGTATTAGACTTAACTGGAGACAGGGCCCGGATGAATTTGCCGCTTGCGGTTACGATCGCTCTTGCCGATAAGGCCGTGAGCTTATTCTTTAAGACATTAGCCGTCTTGCAGTAACCTGCTTGTGCTAATTGTTTTCCAGCCGATGAATACGTTCTCATTGAAAGCGGGATGCCAAACTGCTCCACGGAGGTGAGATTCACTACCGCCGATGCACTTCCATCCTGGGTCAGTTCCACCCAGTCATAGCGTATGGTGCTCATATTGGGATTTGCGGGGTCGAGGATTTTCTCCGCCGGCATTGCTTTATCAAGAGAAAGGTATATTCTTCCAGCAACAAGCGTATCCAACGTGAAATAAGGCAGTTTGCTTTTGTTTACGGGTAAATGATTCAACGCCGTCGGATTGTTCAGACCTATTGAGGTCGTGCCGGAATTGCCAATGGTCATTACCCAGACATTAGCATGGCCGGACTTGTTATCGATTTCTACGTTTAAAGCCAATGCCCGAGAATGCATTGCAATACAGAGCACTGCCCCAATCACCGCGCCAGTCAACATCCTACCTTTCATGAGCTCTCCTTTGTCTGTTAGAACCAACGGGATCTGATGGATTGATATTGAATTTCGCCGGCATTGCTGGTGCAAAGACAGTGCCCTACAGAACCACTAGAGGTGAAGAGCGCAAGTCCTCGGCGGCTGATGCACCGACTCAACTCAAGAGATAGGTGAATTCAGTCGTCTCGGACCACCTCTGATTTTTTCCTCGATTGCTATGTTACATCTTGCTGCTCAATCGGTTCAATCATTCGCATCGGATCGTAAGGGCGAATTCTTTTCTCTTTTACCGCACGGGCCAATGTGACTCCCAGATCGTATGCCTGCCCCAGCTGTTCATCGGTGAGCTCGCGGAATAGATACATTCTGCTCCACTCATCGCCTTCCAGCGCTTTACTGAAAACCGCACCGGCATACATATCAGCCACGCATTCACCATTGCAGATGCATGCCGCCATATCTTGCAGCCATGGAGATCCGGTGTCGCAGTATTTTCTCAGCTCGGTCGGCATTCCGCCCGCGCTCACGATGGTGGCGACGGCGCGGGCCTTGTCGGTCAGCCGTGGCTCCGGACATCCCTTAAGCCCAAGGATTTCTCCCGTCGGACGAAGCAGTCTCCAGCTCGCACGATGGATGAAAGTGGTCATAAGAGCAGTAACAAACCCGCAGTGGACAGGAGAAGTAAAGAGTACGGCGTCGGCGTCCGCTATTTTAATTAAAATCTCATGTACGTCATCTTCAATGGCGCACGGCGCTATTGTTGACTCGATATCTCTGTAGCAAGTCAGGCAGTTGGTGCAATAGCGAATCTCTTTTTCAGTCAAGAGAACCATTTCGGTGCTTGCACCCAGGGAAGTCGCCCCTTCCAGCGCCGCCTCGGTGAGGCGCGTAGTTGTACCCTTTTTGCGGTAAGTGCCGTTGATTGAGAATACCCTCATTCCCTCCCCCTTTCTTTAGTTCCAGCCCGGTCTAAGAAACTCCTGCGAACCGCAGAAGTGAAGGCAGTACTTCGAGATTCAATATTTCATGTTCGATATTCTGGCTTCAGAAGACACACTAAGATTAAACCTGTAATGAATATTGAGGCGTAAAATGTGGTCTCGGAACGAAACCTGCAAACCCTGATCCACGACGGCAATGCGCCGCCCACTATAGCCGACCGAGTGCAGTCGATGCGAGACTTTTGGCGAATTCAAGGTTTTCGGGTCTGCTGGTGTTGCCCACACCGATCAGAAGGTAAGTCTCTCCCGCAAGAATGTGCAGGCCGGGCGTTCCCCAACAGGCATCGTCACCGATACCTTGCACCGTTGCTACCGGATCGAGATTTTCCTTAATCGTTTTGAAGATGGTGGCCGCGCTCTGTCCCTGTTCGCGCACAGCCGGAGTCAACCCCGGTGTCTGGAGAATTGAGACGAGTATGAAGCGATCCGAGGAATCGGATGAGTAGAAGCATTGCCTCTGGTTGAGGGGATTGGCAGCAGTTGAAGGCCGCTCCTGCTTGAGCGGCTCGCCCAGAGCGGCTTCGGCTTCTATCTTGGTGATAATCTCACAGGGATCGAGCAAAGATGCCTGGCTCTCTTTTACTGGATTGGCTTCGGATTGTTTTTTTTCGGTGCCGGTGGATGCTGTTTCTCCACATCCCACTATGGCAGACGCGATCAAACAGATTGCCAGAAGGTAAAATAGACGCTTCGCTTTCATTTACTTGTGACCTCCTTATCTGTTCCTTGGTGTAATCTTTGCAATTTAACCTCTATAGCACTGTATGAATAAGGAATCCACAGAACAAATCTTTTTCTTCACCTTCCGGATAGCAAGGGTGAACGGTACTCTTTCAATTCTGCCTGGTTGACCTGGAAGCTACTGCAGCGGAAATAATACCAAGTCACCCGGTGTTCTACGCAAAGCGAATTGTCAAAATTGACAGTTTGTTGAAGCTCGTTTAAAGTTTGATATGTGCAAATTTATTTAACTTAAGAGCATCCATACTTTTATGCTTAGTCAAAACAAGGAGCCATCGCCCCATGAGGTCCGATCTGGAAAATAGAATACGACAGACTGGCATGCGACTCTACCAGTTGACTGAAGATGAGTCGCCATCGGTGTTTAAGAAAGAATTCTGGATTGGCAAAATGTTGGAGCGAAGCATGCAGGATGAGCGGTTTAAAGTGCAGATGTTTCGCTTTGTCGATGTTTTTCCTTATCTCACCCGCGCGGATTCAGTCGCAAAGCACCTGACCGAGTATTTCAGCGAATCCGGCCTGGAGCTTTCCTCGGCTCTGAAGTGGGGCATCAAGCTTGGGTCATCGACAAAGCTGACAGCAAAGATGATCGCCAAAAGTGTCGCCACCAACCTTAATGGCATGGCTCGTCAGTTCATGGTGGGAGCCAATCCGCGGGAAGCGATTCCGGTGCTTGAAAAGCTGCGTTCACAAGGGTTCACCTTCTCCGTCGATCTACTTGGTGAGGCGGTGGTATCCGAAATGGAAGCGGAACAGTATCTCAACCGCTACCTCGATTTATTCGATCTTTTCGACCAGGCGCAAAAAACCTGGTCTCCCTTGGGCAATAGCCCAGGAGAACTGGATTGGGGGCATTCTCCGTGCATAAATGTTTCGATTAAGACTTCGGCCATGTATTCACAACTCGATGCGCGTGCCTATGAGCATTCAATCGATAAGGCCAAGGAAAGACTGCGGCCCATCTTCCGCAAAGCCATGCAGACTGGAGCTTTCGTCTCCCTGGACATGGAGCACTACGCGCTCAAGAACCTCACTTTAAGCTTGTATCGCAGCCTCATGGAAGAGCCCGAATTCGGCGAATACCCTCACACCGGCAT
>JAVEVM010000255.1:0-5733 GCA_034005055.1 Desulforhabdus sp.
ATCATGTATTCCGATTTCATGCTGGAGGGCCGGTGGCTGGCAGCCATGGACAGCGCGCGGGAGCACCAGTTTGCTTTCAACGAAGCAATATCTCTTCTGCTTCCCTGCGAGACGCAAGAGGAAATAGACTACTACTGGGAGAAGCTGTCGGCCGATCCGAATGCCGAGCAGTGCGGCTGGCTTAAAGATAAGTACGGAGTTTCCTGGCAAGTCTGGCCGACCGCAATAGGGGAAATGCAGGCAGAGGGCAGTCCCGAGCAGGTCGCGCGGCTAACCAAAGCGTTCCTCGTCATGAAGAAGCTTGACATTGCGAGCCTTCGGCGCGCGTACAGGGGGGAATAGCATGAGAAAGCTCATTGTTTTTTCCTTCATCACCTTAGACGGTGTGATGCAGGCTCCAGGCGGACCCGAAGAGGACCCCACCGGCGGGTTCAGGCACGGCGGGTGGGTTTTTCCCTACTTTGATGACCTGCTCGGCAGGGTGATGGATAAGCAAATGAACAAGCCCTTTGATTTGCTGCTCGGCAGAAGGACGTATGAGATCTTCGCGGCTCATTGGCCGTATGTGAAGACCGAGGGAGACCCCATTGCAGCAGGAATCAACCGCGCAAAGAAACATGTGGCCTCAAGGACTCTCAAGCAGCTCGACTGGAGCAATTCCGAGATCATTAAAGGAGATGTCCCGGCTGAAGTCCGCAAGCTGAAGGAGCAGGAGGGGCCCGAAATACAGGTTCACGGCAGCGGTGATCTCGTTCAGACTCTATTGCAGCATGACCTGGTTGACGAGCTCCGGCTGAAGATATTTCCCATCACTCTCGGCAGGGGGAAGCGCTTGTTTGCGCAAGGCACGATTCCGGTCGGATTCAAACTGATTGAAAGCGAGGCTTCACCAAAGGGCGTTATCGTTGCCAGCTACGTGCGGGCTGGCGAGGTTGCGACAGGAACGTTCGCGGTCGAGCCCCCCTCCGCGGCCGAGCTTGCCCGCCGCAAGCGGTTTATAGAGGAAGATACCGGTCAGCTTGGCGAGAAATCGCCAGGCTGAAGCATTTGCTTTGAATAGGGGAGGCTTACATGTCGGCTAAAAGCAAGGAGATTGTGGAAAAGGTAAACGCTGCCTTTGCCGAAAACGACCTGGAAGGATTCCTGGCGTTTTGCGCGGAGGAGGTGAGATGGACGATGGTCGGCGAAAAGACCGTTGACGGAAAGGAGGCAATTCGCCAATGGCTGGCATCAATGGACATTGAGCCGCCAGAGTTTACGGTCGTTGCCCTGATCGCCGAGGGTGACCTGGTCGCGGCGCACGGCGACATGATCATGAAGGACGAAGATGGCAAGACGGTGCCGTATTCCTATTGTGACTTCTACCGCTTCCGTGGCGACAAGATCGTCGAGCTGAGATCTTTTGTCATAAAGACCGAGGCTGTTGATGGATAAATGGCCGCCCTGATTCGGCCGGAGGATCCACCAGAGCCTCGACGGGGCAAGACCTGCTTAAATCCCTCCTATTTTGGGAGCACCTGAAAAATCCTGGTAGAGAAGATCAAGGGGGCTGCAAATGAGCGCACAAAACAAAAATGAGGCAATGAAGAGAGGTTTCAATTTGTTCAAGATAGCCGGCATTCAGGTTAAAATCGATATCTCCTGGTTCATCATCTTCTTCCTGGTCCTCTGGAGCCTTTCGGCGGGCTATTTCCCCCGGCAATTTCCCGGCCAGACCGCTCATTTCTACTGGTTTTCCGGCTTAGTTGCCACCTTGCTGTTTTTCTTCTCGGTTATTTTTCATGAGCTTTCCCATTCCTTTACCGCACTCCAGTTCGGCATCAAAATTCCAGAGATCACGCTGTTCATCTTTGGCGGAATATCAAGGCTTTCTGAAGAGGCTAAGACCCCTGGAAGCGAATTCAAAATAGCGGTGGCGGGTCCCCTGAGCAGCTTCTTCCTGGCCGGCGTATTCTGGATTTTCCAGACTCTGACCAGCAGGCTCCAGGTGCCCATGGCACACGCGATTTTTGGCTACCTGGTATGGATCAATTTGGCCCTTGGAATTTTTAATCTGCTGCCCGGATTTCCATTGGATGGCGGCCGAGTGCTAAGGGCTCTGCTCTGGTATAAGACAGGCTCTCTTGCCAAGGCCACCAAGTGGGCTTCCGACGTGGGAAAGGGGCTGGCGGTCGCCCTGATGATCCTCGGAGCCCTACAGATCTTTGCCGGTCTCCTCATCGGCGGCCTCTGGCTGATCTTCATCGGAATGTTCCTCAGAGGGGTTGCCGAGGGGGGGTATCAGGAAGTGATGGTGCGTCAATCCCTGGAGGGGGTTCCCGTACGGGAAGTGATGATCGAGGATATGGTCACCGTATCGCAGGATATGAGCGTCAGCGAGCTCATCAACGATTACCTGCTGAAATACGGATACAAAGGCTTTCCCGTGACCGGGAACGGCCATATCGTCGGCATCGTTTCTCTGGCTGAGGTGAAAGATATCGATAAAGAAAGTCAGGAAAAGATAAAAGTCGGCGAAGTCATGAAGCAATTAGGCGACAGCAATACTGTGGAGAGCTCATATTCACTGGTCCAGGCGCTGCAGAAAATGTCCGCCGAGGGCAGTGCCCGCCTGATTGTAAAAGAAAACGAACGGCCTGTGGGAATGATTACCAAAACCGGAGTCGTCCGCTTTCTCGAAATAAAGCGCATCCTGGAGAGATGAAGTATTGAGGAATCGTCTCTCTCCTGCGGCGGCGGCAGCCAAACTTTCTTTGTGGCTTCTCAGTAGGGGAAATAAGTATCCTTCTCTGTGTCCATCCTGGGCATCGAAGAAGCTGTTGATCCGTTAACCGGTCGGCGGATCTAGATCGTTAGCCTTTTGCCCATAATTGGACTATACTGCAGCCGGTTTGCGGATTCCTGGTCCTGCTGAAAACATCCTCTTTACTTCCGACCCCCGAGCTTCTACCCGAAATTCAGCCGCTCCCCGCCAAGTGGCTCCAATTCAGGTGAGCTCCCCGACCGTTGGGAACAGATATGGGTTCGACTTTCAGGTCGCCTGCAACTCCTGCGCTCCCCTGGCTCACCACCATCAGCGTGATGTGCGGCTCGTTCATGGTGGTGCTCGATGCCACCGTCGTCATCATCGCGCTGCCGAAAATCATGACCACCTTCAATGTGGGCATCAACAAAATCCAATGGATCATCACCGGCTACCTGTTTGCCATGGCCATCATGATGCCCTCGGTTGGATGGCTCAGTCAGCGCATCGGCAGCCGGGGCCTGTTTCTCCTTAGCCTTTCTCTCTTCACCATCGCTTCCGCCCTTTGCGGCACGGCGTGGAACGAAGACGCGCTCATCCTGTTCCGTGTGCTTCAGGGCCTGGGCGCCGGCTTGATTACGCCCATTGCCATGGCCATCATCTTCGAAGCCTTCCCGGTGGAGCGGCGGGGAATGGCCATGGGAATTTACGGCATGGGGGCAACCTTCGGGCCGGTAATCGGGCCGACCATCGGGGGCTATCTAACGGAAAAGTTCTCATGGAACTTAATCTTCCTCATCAATATTCCGGTAGGGCTGCTGGCGATTGTGCTGGCCGCATGGGTACTGCCCAGAGGGACAACCCGCAAGGAGATGCGTTTCGATGCGCGGGGATTTGCGACCATGACGGTCGCGCTGGGATGCTTCCTCATGGGTCTTAGCCAGGGCCGCCAGGAAGGGTGGACGTCTCCTTACATTCTCGGATTGCTGGGTGTGGCCGTGGCTTCTTTGGCCATCTTTATTTGGGTCGAGCTCAGGTCGTCTCATCCCTTTATTGATCTTCGCATCTACAAAAACTTCACCTATACAATGGCGACCGCCGTATTCATCATCCAGGGCGTCGGGCTGTTTGGCTCCACCTTCCTGATTCCGCTTTTTTTCGAAGTGATTCTCAAATACAGCCCGCTGGAAACCGGACTTTTGCTGGTCCCTATGGCGGTGGTGATCGCCATCACCCTACCACTGTCCGGTCGATTGACTGACCGGACCGACGCCAGGATACCCATCGGACTGGGAGTGGCCTGTTCGGTAGCTGCCCTGTTTTGGCTTTCGTTCCTCAGTACCGGCACAACCACCGCCCAGGGGGTAGGAATGCTGGTCATGCGAGGATTCGGCATCGGCTTCATCTTTCCGCCCATCATGAACTCGGCCCTGCGCAATCTGCCCCAGGAAAAAGTCGCCAGCGGCTCAGGACTGATGAATGTTTCCCGGCAGGTGGGCGGCGCGTTCGGCGTGGCATTCCTGGGCACCGTGCTGGAACATCGCCGCATTCATCATGCCGCGCTGCTTGCCGGCACACAGGGCAATCCACTGCCATCCATCGAAACGTGGTCAGCCGCCCCCGGCCTCCTCGATTCCACCTCCCACCAAGGCACGGCGGCTGTTGACGCCCTGGTCGCGCAAAAGGCCCTGGTGTCCTCCTTCGACGATACTTTTTTGCTGGCCGCCGCGATTTTTGCTCTCGCGATCCTGCCCACTATTCTGCTGCGAGGTGGAAAAGTGAAAGACTTCGGCTCCGGCAGCGGGCAGTCATCTGCCGAGATTACCTGAGCAAACGGCCACACCCGCGCGACTTCTGTCCCGGTACGGGTGCTCCGTGGAAGCGATCATGGCCAGGGTGTCCGGGCGCTAAAACTGGTTGGAAACCAACCGCTGGAGGAAAGATGTATCGATCGGATCTGCTTTTGTCTTTAACTGGTTCCAACCGCGTGCACCGACGAGGATATCCGTTGATCATGCTCCTCGAGCAATCTCTTCCGGTAAAGGCTTGGCACCGTAGATCCAATAAGGGCTCCGAAAAGACCGGTCAACAGCATCAGAACTGCCAATCCGGGAGGGTCGCGATTTACGTGCTTCATCGAATCGATCAACCAGCCACAGCCGGGTTACATTCTGAGGTATGGAAGAATTAAGCGATCTTTGCTTTTTCGTGGCGGATATTTTCTTAGAGTGCTCATGGCCTTCTGAAACAGCATCTCCAGATCGTCGGGATCTCTTGGCTTCCTTCTGATCCTTTGTTCCGTCCGAAATTTTCCTTCGGCAAAAAGGGTTGACCGAGCTTTGCGTGCTGCCTCTTTCAGTTCTTCATAGCGATAATAATTCTTTGAGCTCATCCTCAACCTCTTCGGCCTCAGCCCTCTGCTGCAGGTATTTGACGTCCAAAGGCTCACCCGTCTCTTGTTTTACTTTTGCCAGAACCCTTGCCCACATTCGGCTGTCAGAATCTTTCCACCACTTGGCAGCATTCAACCGATCCATTATAAGATCTTCGACCGAAATTAGACGAATGAAATGATCTTCGTCGATCTCCACCAGCACCGTGCGCCGCTCTGCCTCTGCTCCTTCATCGAGAGTGGCTCCGAGCCAGTCGATATAGATATCAAGCTCTTCACTATAGAATGCTCTTCCTCTTTTCCTAAACCCCATCTCCAAGAGCGTTGCCTCCATCTGCTCATAAGATGACTTGATGTCAATATCGCCGGTTGTGTAATTGCCCTGAGTGTAGATTTCGAGTGCTTCTCCGCCAACGACAATCGGCATTTCCGCTCCCCGGCTCACAATACATTTGGACAGTATAGCGATAAAAAGGGCCCGCTTCTTGACCGGGTCGCTGATTGTGGAAAGGGCCTCCATGATTCTTTTTTTCATAAGCGGGCCTCCACAGCTTCACACTTCTCAGATCGGCTTCATGGGAGTCGGAGGAAGATCGGT
>JAVEVM010000256.1:0-5731 GCA_034005055.1 Desulforhabdus sp.
GTGGTGGCAGAGCTTATAGAAAAGTGCGATCCTGCGGCTGTAATTCTGCCTGCCTCCGTTGACGGTAAAGATCTTGCCGCGCGGCTCACCGCCCGCTTAGGTGCTGGTCTGGCACAGGACTGCACGCAGGTTGTTTGCGAAAACGGTATCATCAAGGCCAAGCGCCCGATTTTCGCCGGCAAGTGCTTTGCCTGGTGTGAGTGGGCTGAAGGCGCTTTGCCTGTGATTTCCTGCCGTCCCAATGTGATGGACTGCATGATGCCCATGGAAGACAAGAAGGCGGAGACGGAAATCGTTGAATGCTCCATACCGGAAGCACGTTCGCGCGTGCTCAACCTTGACCTGGATACCTCCGGCAAGGTGGAGCTCACCGAGGCTGAGGTCATTGTTTCAGGCGGTCGCGGCATGAAGGGGCCGGAAAACTATGCCATGCTCGAAGAGTTGGCCGGTATACTGGGAGCGGCGGTGGGAGCTTCTCGCGCGGCTGTGGATTCCGGGTGGCGACCGCACTCGGATCAGGTCGGTCAAACAGGAAAAGTCGTTAATCCCAATCTTTACATTGCGGTCGGAATTTCGGGCGCGATCCAGCATCTTGCGGGCATGGGATCGTCCAAATATATAGTTGCCGTGAACAAAGATCCGGAGGCCCCGATTTTCAGCAAAGCCGACTATGGGATTGTGGAGGATTTGTTCAATTTCGTTCCGGCATTAAAGGACGAGATGGAAAAATTCAAAAGCAGCTGCTCATAAGCTGGCAGTCGGCCGGCAACATAATGGGAGTGAGCGGGCCGCCCTCACTCCCATTAAATTGTGTTTTGCCCATTGTCCTAATTGTGGAGGGGGGAGGATGAATCGTATCTGGTATCAAAGTTATGATTCCGATGTCCTTAAGAATTTGGAATACCCACAGGAACCTTTGCCGCTTCTGCTGCAAAAAAACATCAAGCAATACGCTAACAATACGGCTACCGAGTTCTTTGGTGCAAAGTTGACCTATTCAGCTTTGTGGCAGCAGATACAGAGCCTTGCTGAATCTCTGAGCCGCATGGGCGTTGGAGCTGGAACCAAGGTGGCCATAATGCTCCCCAATTGTCCGCAAGCTGCCATTTCCTTCTATGCCGTGCTTTGGTTAGGGGGAGTGGTGGTGATGACCAATCCAATGTACGTTGAACGGGAAATGGAGCATCAATGGCATGATTCCGAAGCGGAAATCCTCGTGGTGCTGGATCATCTCTATCCGAAAGCCTCAAAAGTCATTCCTAAAACCGGTATAAAAAAGATTATCGCCACCGGTATAAAAAACTACCTGCCCTTTCCGCTAAACTGGCTTTACAGGCTTAAAGCTATTAAGGAAAAGCTCTTCACGGCTGTACCCTATGGTGAGAACATTCTGAGCTTTTCAAGCTTGATCAAGAGCCAGTCACCTTCTCCTCCTCCTTGTCGGGTCAACCTGGAAGATCTGGCTCTTTTACAGTATACGGGAGGCACTACGGGGATCGCTAAAGGAGTAATGCTTTCTCATCGCAACATTATGGCCAATGCTGCACAAATAGATGCGTGGATTCCTGATTTGCGGCGGGGAGAGGAACGTTTTATTTCCATTTTGCCTTTTTTTCATGTGTTCGGAATGACGGTTGCCTTGAATTTTCCCCTTTATACGGGAAGTACCATCATTCTAGTACCAAGATTCGAGCTCAACGACTTCGTGAAAACTTTGCAGAAGACGCGTCCTACATTGTTTCCCGGTGTTCCCACCATATTTGTGGCGATAGTGAATCACGAAAAAATACGCTCTTTCGATCTCTCTTCCATCCGCTTCTGTATAACCGGCTCCGCTCCCATGCCGGTTGAAGTTTTACGAAGGTTTGAAGAACTGACCGGAAGCATCATAATTGAAGGCTATGGATTGACCGAAGCGAGTCCGGTTACCCATTGCAATCCCCTTAAAGGAACCCGCAAGGTGGGTTCGATTGGGATTCCCCTGCCCGATACGGACTGCAAGATTGTCGATTTGGACTTGGGAGTCGAGGAACAACCTCTTAATACGGAAGGCGAACTGCTGATTAGAGGACCCCAGGTAATGCAAGGCTACTGGAAGATGCCGAAAGAATCCGCTACCACATTGCGGGATGGATGGCTTTACACCGGCGATATCGCAACCATGGATGAGCAAGGCTACACTTACATAGTTGATCGGAAAAAGGACATGATCATCGCAGGTGGCTTCAACATCTACCCCCGTGAGATTGATGAAGTGCTTTACGAGCATCCCCAAATTCTTGATGCCGTAACCGTCGGGGTGCCTGACGCGTATAGAGGTGAAACGGTGAAGGTGTTTATCGTTCCAAAACCGGGCGAGAAGTTGACGGAACAGGAAATTATTCAATTCTGCAAGTCTAGGCTCGCCGCCTACAAGGTTCCCAAGATGGTGGAGTTTCGAGAATCATTGCCGAAAACTACAGTAGGTAAGATCCTGCGCAAAGAGCTCCGCAGAGAAGCAATAAAAGCTCAAGAGATAGAAAAGGGGAAGAGCTAGGAGTTTGTCCGAGAATACGCTCTTTATGCAGCGCAGCTCTCAAGGGCTGCCAGTCTAAGCAGTGCGCTACATATTGTCTGACAGTTTCCTGGAGAGCATGCGTCTCGTGCGGGTGGCCGGAAACACGGGGTGTGGGGATAAGGGGATGCGGGATACGAAAAATGTGGGATGAGCCTTCGCTTTCTCTAGTTGCCATACACACCCTCTTTTGTCGTTCCCAAAATCTGCTTGGGCCGCAAGTGCCCGAGAAGCTCTGCTTTTTTCCGTGCGTGAGCCCCGGAGTACAACTGAATGCATGTGCGGTACGGAGGCATCATCTTTATTTGATGTAGCCCGGTAAAACATTCTTGCAGAGTGCTCCCCGTCCCGGGCCGCAATGATCCAGACGCCCGGGTGCCTCGATTCTGTCCTCGTACATTGTAAATGCAGGCACCCAGCCAGAGAGTTATGAGCCATCCGCATTTAGCTCCCGAACATCTAAGTATACAAAGGCTCTATCAGGCCGGAGCTGAATTTTTTTTCCTGCAAAATCACCTCTATCCACGGCCGGCCGCTTTACAGTGGGTCGGCAACCGGCATCATCTGATCGAGTTCCAGCGTAACCTGCTGAATCGTGGGGTATTCTCCCAGCAGGCGGCATTGAGGCGCCGAGCGAAACGGTGCCGCGGTTCTGCCTGGCAGAAGGAGACCCTTTTGATTGACGGTCACAATGTTCATATCACTGTTGAGAGTGCGCTTCTGGGGCGGCCGCTCGTGCTGGGGAACGACGGAGCTTTGCGCGATTTGGCGGGCCAGTCTGCCCGCTTCAGATTTGCTGAGATCGGTGAGATGGCACTGGATGCGATCCTTTTTTTTCTCTTCGAATTTCGACCTGCAGAAGCTCTATTTTTTTTCGATGCTCCCATAAGTCGGAGCGGTTATATGGCTGACCGGTATCGACAACGTATGAAGGGCTTGGGACTTGCCGGGGAGGCGAAGGCAGTGCCGGTACCCGAGCGAGAATTTTCGGGCAGGGATGGGGTTATTGCCAGCAGCGATCGCGCGGTTTTGGATGAAGCGACTCAATGGCTGGATCTTGCCCGCTGGGTCATCGATCGCACACTGTCGTGGCAGCCTGTTGCTGATTTTTCCAATTTAATTTACAGCAATTCATCAGCCGAGAAGGCATCCTTTAGCTCCGGAATGTGGTGACGAGCAAAGACACCAGATAGCTGCTTGTCAAAAATCATGGGCTGTGTTAGCAAATAAAGCCCCTCAATCCTGTGCCGATGGGGTCGAATCTGATGCACATAATGGCAGCTTTTGAAAGGACACGCTGATTATGGCCGAAATTGCCCCTTTTCGTGGGTTCCGCTACAACCTGGAGAGAATACCGGATTTGTCTGAAGTGGTTATCCCGCCGTATGACGTGATATCAAAGAGAGAGCAGGAGCTTTTCCATCTTAAGCACCCATACAACATGATAAGGCTTGAGCTGGGAGAATCGACCTCCGACGACTCCGAGCAAAACAACGCGCACACCCGAGCCGCCTGCTATATGCAGGAGTGGCTGAAAGAAAAAATCTTCATTCGTGATGATCAACCCGCTATATATTACTACGAATTGGAATATTCCCTACGTCCGCAGACCCGCCAAACAAGATATGGTTTTCTCTGCCTGTTGCGTCTGGAGGATTTTGCGGGGGGTGGAGTTCGCCCTCACGAACGCACTTTTCAAGCGATTAAAGATGAAAGACTGAGGCTGATGCTGGCATGCCAGGCCAACCTGAGTCCTGTTTTTGCACTCTACTCAGATCCGGCCCAGTTGGTCGACCATCATCTGAGAGGGGGCCGCGAGCCCGATGAGCTGTTTTCCTTCAAGGATGAAAATGGGATGATCCATCGGATGTGGCGCGTCAAAAATCTGACTATTTTACAGCAGGTTCGCTCGTTGATGCTCGATAAGGCTATCTTTATTGCCGATGGGCATCATCGCTATGAGACGGCATTGAATTACCGCAACATTCAGCGGGAGCGATTCAAGAACGGAAAGCCTCAAGCGCCCTATGAGTATGTAATGATTTACCTGTCGAATATGAATCAGGGCGGATTAACCATATTGCCGACTCACCGGCTGCTGCGCAATATCAATTCCTGGGAGCCACAGCTCTTTTTGAAACAGGCTCAAGCTTTTTTTGAGATCGTGAGCTATAAAGCAGATGAGGGAGGTCAGCGGGCATGGCGTTCAAAGCTGGACGAAGCCGGATCCAGGAATAACACCGCCATTGGCTTCTACAGCCGAAAAGTGAGCTCGTTTTACCTGCTGCAAGCCAGACGGGAAGCCGTTTCGACGCACTTGGCCCAGGTTGGAATTCCGGAAGTGCTCCATGACTTGGACGTGGTTGTGTTGGATACCATAGTCCTCAGGCACCTGCTGGGACTCTCTGAAGCTCTACTGGCTGATGAGAACAATATCAATTTCAAGCACGACCTGCTAGATGCTCTTCTCAATGTGCAATCCGGTGATTACGAGGTAGGATTTTTTATCAATCCGACTCGAATAGAGCAGGTCCAGAATGTAGCGACCGCCGGATTGATTATGCCGCACAAATCCACCTACTTCTATCCAAAGGTAGGCAGCGGACTGGTCATTAATCCTCTATACCCAAACGAGGAAATCCTTAGTTAGAGGAGAATTTTTTTGCTGACTTCCGATAGCCTGTTCGGCGGAGAATTGACTGTTTACCAGGAAAAGGAAGGATATCGTTTTTCTATCGATAGTATCTTACTGGCAGGGCTGACAAGGGTCAAAGCGAGTGACAAGGTCGTTGATTTGGGGACGGGCTGTGGAGTTATTCCGCTTATCTTGGCCTACAGGCAGCGCGGAGCGAGTTACGTCGGCGTGGAGCTCCAGGCGGAGCTTTTCGAGCTGGCTCGAAAAAACATCGAAGCAAATGGTCTGGCGGACCGCATAACGGTCCAGCGGATGGATTTTCGTGAGGTGCACAATCACCTTGCATTTGAATCTTTCGATTTACTTATAAGCAACCCGCCCTATCGTCGCGTTCATACCGGTAGAATCAACCCCAACCGACAGCGGGCCATCGCACGACATGAGTTGGCCGGATCTGCAGCCGAAGTTTTCGCCGCTGGCAAGGCTCTGCTGCGAACCGGAGGCCGCCTGACGGTTATCTACCCGGCCGGACGGATGAGCTA